>JAYTAP010000071.1:0-45133 GCA_043737475.1 Sphingomonas sp. | reverse complement strand
AGACCGCGCGCCGTGCCCGTGCCAGCCGTTCCGCTGAGCAAGTTTACCGACACGTTGCCCGTACCGCTGCTGATCGTGTCGTCATACTTGATCTTCTTCAGGTTCGTGTAGAGGAACTGCGCAATTGCGACACGGTTTGCCGGGTTCTTGAAGCAAGTCGATGTCAGCATGAACGAAACACCCGTCATCGGATAACCGAGTGGCGGTGCCGCCAGCGTGCGTGCCGTGAAACCACCCGAAGTGTCGGCGCGCGAATACAGCACGTCGGCCCAGTCAAGCGGGTTGGCCCGGTTTACGAGAGCACCGGTGACCGAGTTCTTGCGAAGATCGCCAGTGGCAGCATAGGCGCCGCTGGATACAATCGACTGTGGCGGCAGGATCGTGGCGAATGCCGCTGTGGCATTCACTGCGTTCGGAGCCTTGAATGCCGTTGTCGAACCGACTTGCGTCAGCTGGGCACCGTCATTTACAGCACCTGGTGCAGGCGAGACGAAGTCCCCGCTGTTATAGCCCAAGCGACCGCTGAGCAGCACACCGCTTTGTCCTACAACGTCAGGTGCCAATGCGACGACAGCAGCAACGCCATCATTACCTGGTGCACGAGCGAACAACTTCGGTGCTTCCGTACCAGACAGCAGGACGCCTGTTGAACTGTAGATTGCCGTTCCGACCGCTGCCGCTGGGAGCGATGCACTAGGGCCCGTGAACTTGTTACCAAGGCCCGTTACGGGGTTGAACGGCGCTGTTCCGCACACGGCCGCCAAGTGGCGCGTGAAGATGTCGGTTGTGCCCGACGTGTCCTGACGACCGACCAAACGGATTGGAACACCGCCACCGGCTGCTGTGCTGGCGTAACGTCCGGGGACGTCGGCTGGCGAACCGCTGACCGACGATGAAGGCAGCTGGTTGAAGTTGTCGATCGTGCCGTTGTAGATGCCGCAATATTGCGCGGTGTTCAGCTTGATGCCGCCGGTTGGGACGGTGAAGAACAGATCGGTACCGGCGTTGACACCATATTTGCGGTTGTACGAAACCGCGACAGGAACGACGTAGAGCGGAATCTGGATGGCTTTACCGGCCAGATTTGTCGTGCTGTTTGCGTTGGTGTTATAAGTCGCAAGGTCGCTCGCCGAGATTGGACCTTCCGAGAATGCGAACTGAACGTTCGTCCAGCCCGAAGTTATGTCGCCCGTTGGGGTGCCGTCCGCGATTTCGAACGGGTTCGACTGGTTGGTTGTCGTGGTCACGCCCGATGTGAAGCGATTGCTGAAGCTGCGCCAGATGTCGCGACCGAAGCCCGAACCCGTCGAAACATAACGTGCTTTGAAGTTGCCCTGAACTGGCGTTGCGCAGCGCGAGATTGCCGTCGGTGCGCCGGTGAAAACGCCGCCGGGGATCGTAACGAGCGCACCGCCCTGGATGGCACCAGCTGTGGGAAGCGAATTGGCGTCGGCGCTGATGCCGTAAACGCCGAGCGTGGCGTGGGCAGGTGCGCCGCGGCCAAGCTGCTGCGCATTGGCGTTGCCGCTGATGCAATTGAACGCTTCGGCGACAAGAGTTTGCACTGCCGATGCACCGGCGCCGCGCAGATCGCTGCCGACGAGCAGTGGCGCAACAGTTGACTGCGCAAATGCGCCGCTGCTGGCCATACCCGAAACGGCGACCGCTCCGAGCAGGATTGATTTAAGATTTTTCATGTGAGATTTCCTCGTGAGTGAATGCTTGACGAATCAAAGAGACATCAGGCTGGGATTGTGACGAATTCTTCGCTCAACTATTCTTTCAGATGCACAAAAACGGGTTTCCGAAACCATTGACAAACAAAGCCAACGTTAATGGAAACTTTGGATAGTAATCTGGAAATAACAATTGAGCGTTTTTCTCCGCCGATACAGTTGTGACAGTTTTGTTATGTTTTCTTTACGCATGTGATATCGGCAAGCAAAACTCAGTGACTTGTTCGACACCTCGACTCATTAACCAAAGACGGTGACAATTTTATGATTTGGGAAAATATTTGTAGATCAAATGTTGCGAGCATGGCGCCTTCTGCCCCCGGCGACACGCAGCACTTGATTACGGCAAAGTCCGGAGCAGACGAACAAGCGTCAAAGCCGCTTCACGCCACGTGAATTGCCGGGCTCGCTGTAGGCCGCGCGCGATCATTGCGTCGCGCTGGGAACCCGGTTCGGCCAGACGGCGGATCGCCATTGCCCATGCAGCGGCGTCATCGGGTGCAACGTAAAGCGCGGCGTCACCGCAAACTTCGGGCAGCGCTCCGCATGGCGCGACGATCGTGGGGCAACCGAGCGCCATTGCTTCGAGTGGCGGCAGGCCAAAGCCCTCGGTTGTCGATGGGAAAGCAAGGCATAATGCGTTTTCGATCAAGCCACGAAGCGCCGCGTCGCTGACCCGACCGGCAAAACGAACGTTGCCGGGAATATCCATCCCGCGTGCGGCGAAGGCAGCGGGGCCGGTCCCGCCGACCAGCACAAGCGTGCAGTCGGCAAGCATCGGATCGGCAAACGCGCGCAGCAACAACCCGATATTCTTGTGCGCTTGCGTCGTCGACAGCGCGATAACATAGCAGCCGCGTTCGAGCCCGAGCACGGCAAGCGGGGACACATCGCTTTCGACCCGCAGCACATGATCGACGCCGTTGTGCACGACATGGATGCGCTCGACCGGACACCACCCGAGCGCGGCAATCTGTGCCTTCGAATATTCGGAAACCGTCAATATCGCGCGATTGCGGCGGCCAAGAATTGGCTGGATCAACCGATACCAAAGCCGAAAGCCACGACTGTATGACCCCGGCGACAGATGCACCTGCGCATCATGGATCATCGTGATGGCGTTGCGCGTTGCAATCGGGCCGATGTTGCAAAAATTGAGGAGCGTCGTGTCGCCCTTGCGCAGCGGCAGCGTGACTTGTTCCCAGGGGATACCAGTGAGTGGGCCGACGGCGCGCGACGGCAGCATCATGGTTGAAGCCCGCGCCGCACCGTCGCGGGTATGAACCACCGAAAACTGCAGGCTTTCCAGCGCCGGATGCCGCTCGGCCTCGAGCGCCGCAATGGCATTGGCCAGCTCGGTCGCGACGCGATGCACACCGGTCGATTCGGCACGCAGAAACTTGCCGTTTATAATGAACCGGCGTGCCAACGTGGATCAGGCCTGCCCAAGTGCGCGACGGTGTTTCCCCCGTCCGACAACTGACCGGCCAAGGCGCATGAACGGCCTTTCGACATAATTATAGCCGACCCACGACACGACGCCCGTCAGTGCAATCGCCGCAGGCACCTCCAGCGCGGTCGCAAAATATGTTTTCGCCGTCGCTGATGTGATCGGATGCAGCAGGTAGATCGAGTAGCTCACCGCGCCGAGCGCCGGGACAATCCCGTAATTGAGCGCGCGGGCATCGCGCAAAGGCGTCCACAAAGCAAAGAAGAGAAAAGACGCGGTTGCGACGATCCATGGCCCGACGGCCTGCGAAACCGTGAGATTGGGGTGCGCAAAGACGCCGAATGCGACCACCATCGCAATGATCGCGACGATCAAAAATGTCGCGATGCTGCGTGCCAATTGTCGTGCGTCGATCTCACCAGCATGGAAGCGGAAGCACTGGAAGCCGATGACTGCCGCATAGATCATCGTCGGGCGGCCCAAGGGGATGCGGACTTGCAGGGCAAGCGACAGGACCGTGAGCGCGATCAACGAGAGCGGCACGAACAGGTCAAGGCGGTCGGCTGCACGACTGCCGAACAGCTTGATGCTAACCGCAAACGCAATATACCAGACCATCTCGACAGCAAGCGTCCAGCTGACACCCAGAAAAGTTTTTATGCCGATATATTCGGACACGAGCGAAATATTGGCCAGCCACACAATCGGCGATGCTTCCGCAATGAACGCGAATGTCGGTAAAAATCCGCTCGCGCCCGCCGCTGCCATCAGAAACAGGGTGGCGACGTAAACCGGAAAGATGCGGAAGACCCTTCGGACCATGAAGTCGCGTATGTTGAAGCCGTCGCGCGCGGCCATCGGAATCACGTAGCCGCTGATGAAAAAAAAGATTGCGACACCCGTGACGCCCGGCGCGAGAGGGATTAGCCACGTCTTGAACAGGCCGTCGCGCTTTTCGAAGAGATGCTGTGCAAAGACCAGAACCGCCGCCAACAGGCGCAGCGAATCGATGAACCCAAGGCGCGGCTGCAGCGTCGCGTTCATGCGCGGATCTGAAATCGGGCAGCCAGCATAGTTGATATCTCGTCCAGACGGGGGAGGCGAAGGTGCCGGTCCCAATCCCCGCGCGGTAGATGAGAATTGTTCTATTTTTGTAACATCGCGCTGCCAATGCGTCGGTGAAGGGTGGGTTACGCGACATGTTTGGCATTTGGCGCACCCTGCTCGCGGTGGAAGTCGTCCTTTACCACCTCGCCGGCGTGCGCATCATCGGCCAATATGCGGTGTTTTCGTTTTTCGTCCTGTCGGGATTCCTCATGACCGCAATCATGCAGGGCAGTTACGGCTATTCCGTCAGCGGCGTGGCGCGCTATCTCCAGAACCGCGCGCTGCGGCTCTACCCGAGCTATTGGTTCGCGCTGATCGTGAGCCTGGTGCTGATCGCCACTTTGGGTGCGGAGCCGATGCAGGCTTACAACTCGCATTTTGTCGTCCCGCCCGACGCCCGGGAGTGGCTGCAGAACCTGACGATTGTCTTTATCGACTGGATCCCGTTCGACCATGCCATCCGGCTCGTGCCGCCGACATGGGCGCTGACCGTCGAAATTTTCTTTTATGTCCTCATAGCACTGGGCGTGTCGCGCACGCGACGCTCGACATGGATATGGGCGGGGGTAAGTCTGGCTTATGTCATTGTGGCCGTGTCGGCGCACGCCGTCGGCCGCAATGGCGACGACCTGTACGGTGCGATCGCGGCAGGCTCACTGCCGTTCGCAATGGGCGCGCTGACGTGGCATTATCGCGAAGAGATATACCGGATCGCAGGGATGATCCACTTGGACAAACCAGGCAGGGCGATCGGCCTGCGCTGGCTGTCGTGGGGCGTGTTCCTGACAGCCCATCAGCTTATCGGTCGTTATTGGCTGATCCCGCTCGGTAATTACGTCAACATCGGCCTTTCGATGCTGATCGTTTGCGTGCTTTTTCACGCGCGTCCCGCCGAGCGCCTGAAACGGATCGACAAGGCCGTGGGTGATTTCAGCTATCCGATCTATCTGCTTCACTGGCAGGTGGCGGCGATCGCATCGATGCTGCTGTTCGGCGAACTCGTCCGCGGCCCCACCCTGGCGGGGCTGTCGGCGGCAGCACTCGGACTTGTCATCACAGTTTTGCTCGGCTTCGTCTGCGCCCGCGTCATCGATCCTGCTGTGGAACGGCGTCGCACAAAGATACGCAAGGCAACGATCTAGATGTTCGGCATCTGGCGCACTTTACTGGCGATTGAAGTGGTAGCGTATCACATCCTACCGCTTCCATTGATTGGCCGATACGCGGTCTTTTCGTTCTTTGTGCTTTCGGGTTTTCTGATGACCGAGATTATGCAGCGCGCTTATGGCTACACGCCGGGCGGTAGCGTGCGTTACCTCGCCAACCGGGCGTTGCGGCTGCTTCCGAGCTATTGGTTTGCCGCAGCTGTGACATTGGTCCTGATCGCGGGCTACGGCGCTCGGGATGTGGTGAACTATCATTCAGCGATGACTGTGCCGCAGTCTGCGCTGCAATGGGCCGAAAATGCAACGATGGTGTTCCCCGACCTTTTCCCGCGAACAATCGAACCGCGTCTTGTTCCGCCAACCTGGGCGCTTACGGTTGAGATTTGTTTCTACATCCTAATCGGGATCGGAGCGTCGCGCACCAAGGTCACGACATGGGCCTGGCTCATCTGCAGTTGCGCCTATGTTCTTGTGACACGTTTGCTTTACCCCGGTGGTGGTTATCTTTTCGATGCAATACCTGCAGGCTCGCTGCCATTTTCTGTTGGCGCGCTGGCTTGGCACTATCGCGACGATATTTGTTTGCGGCTGAACCGGTTGCGGGTCAGCGATGCGCGAATGCTTATTGTCGGCCGCTGGGTGCTTTGGGGTGCGATCGTGTTGCTGCAAACGCAGACCGGCTGGAAATGGCTGGAGATGCTGGGCAACTGGCTGAACATTGCAATTTCGGCTTTGATCGTGTGCAAATTATTTACGGCAAAGGGAGGGCAGTCGCTTCACCGTATAGACAAGGCAGTGGGTGATCTCAGCTACCCTGTTTACCTGCTCCATCTTCAAATGGGGTTCCTTGCAGCAATGATCTTGTCGGGGCAGCCGACGCGGACAGGGCCTGCCATTTTCGCGCTGGGTTTGCTTTTGACCATTGTGCTTGGCGCGGCGAGCGCCCGTCTCATTGATCCTGCCGTCGAACATTTGCGTCGCCGGATCAAAGCCCGTTGAGTGGGGATGCGCTCAAACTGGACTGTCACAACCTCGTCGTAACCGCACGTCAGGGACAACAGTCATGACGATGACGACGTTACAAAAAACAAGCTGCTTTGTAATCAATCTGCCGCGTGACGTGGAGCGGCGTGCGCGCATGGAAGCCGTGCTGAATGACCTGCGGCTCGAATTCGCGATTGTCGATGCTGTCATCGGAAGTAAGCTTCGCCCCGATCAGCTCGAGTTTTTCGAGCATCTCGCCGAAATGAAGCTGCGTCCGGCAGAATATGGCTGCATGATGAGCCATATCGGATGCTGGCGCACCTTTTTGGCCTCCGACGCCGATCGCGCGCTGGTGTGCGAAGACGATATCCATGTCGCGCCGCACATCAAGGAATGCTTGGCGGCGCTCGATTTTCCCGTCGACGGCCCTGCCATTGTGCGGCTGGAAGGTTTCGGCAGCTTCACGACCTTTTCGGTGCGGCCGCGGCAAATGATCGGTCGATATGGCCTCCACCGGATGTTCACCGACCATGGCGGGACGGCGGGCTATGTCGTCGATCGCCGGAGCGCGCAGTTCCTGCTCGAAGCTGCACCGCGATTCCGCAATGCAATAGACATCGAGATGTTTTTCCCCACCCGCCGGTCGTTTTCGGGGATCGATGTCTATCAGTTCATCCCCGCGCTGATCATGCAGGACGAGATACTGACCCGGAACCGGTCCGTCGGCTATCTGAAGAGTAACATGGGCGATCAGCGCGCCGACCGGTCGATCTGGAACAAGCGCAACGTGCTGCAACGCCTCAAGGGCCAGGCGCGACCCTATTACCAGGCGATTTATTCGGCCTGGCTGCGTATCTTTGCGGGTAAAATGCGGCTGATCGTCCCCTTCAAATGAGCGGAAACAATGCGGTGCGGAAGGCCGACGATCGAGTCGATGTGGATTTCTCGCTGGCGATCCATAACCGGACCGGAAAATACTTCATCGGGCGCGATCTGCTTGGCATTGCGGGCTTGCCGGTCGGCGACGTTTATTACTGGCATCTTGCGCGCAGTTCGCCGCCGGGCGGGCTGGCAGGCCGGATCATCGGGCGGCTGCAGCATTGGCAGATCATGGAGCAAACGAATGGTGGGCCGCTCGAATGGTTGCCGCGCCGTCGCCCGCGTCGGCCGCTGCTCCACCTCGACCCGTTTACCGTCCCCACGACGCATCTGCGCCGCCGTGACGCCGTGCTGTGTCACGACATTGGCCCCGTGTCGCACCCGGCGCTGTTCGATGCCGATGTCGGACGCATTTATGCGAAAATCTACACGCTGTGTGAAGCGATCGGTCCGCACATGATTTTCGTCAGCGAAGCGACGCGGAACGCTTATTTGTCGCGCTACCCGGCGACCGATCCGTCGCGCACGCGGGTCGTTTATCCGGCGATACGGCCCAGTATAACGGCCGTCGAGCCGGTCGCGCTGCTGCAAATCGTGGGTCGCTTCTTGCTGACCGTCGGCAGTATCGGCAACCGGAAGAACCAGCAGCGGTGCATCGCCGCATTTGCGCTGAGTGGTCTTGCCGAGTGCGGCTTTTCCTACGTGATCTGCGGCGGCAAAGAGCCGGGGTTCGACCGTGTCGAACTGGCGGCACGCGCAACGCCGGGCGTGGTCCTGCTTCCTTATGTGAGCGATGCAGCGCTCAGCTGGCTCTATCGCAATGCCGATGGCTTCGTGCTGGCAAGCCTGCTTGAAGGGTTCGGTATGCCAGTCGCCGAGGCCATTTCAAAGGGGCTGGTGCCGCTCGTGAGCGCGAACAGCGTATTGTCCGAAGTGGCGGGTGACGGTGCGGTTGCCGCCGATCCGTCCGACGAAGCGTCGATTGCGTCGGGCATGATCGCGCTTGCGACGATGGGTGCCGAGGAACGCAGTGCCCGGCTGGTTCTGGGGCAGCAGTCGATACTCCGCTTCTCGCCCGACGCGATCGCGGCCGCTTGGCGTACCGCATTCGACAACATACTGGAAAAGCAGTGATGACCGACACGCTAGCACAGGCGCACCGGCTGCGCAGGTTCGGGCAGCTGCTCCGCCATCCAAGGCACATGGCGCGCCTCCGCCAGATGCGGCGGTCGGAAAGCGCGACCGGCTATTCCTTGCAACAGTTCGAAACGAGCAAATCGATCTTCGTCCATATCCCCAAGGCAAGCGGCGTTTCGGTGGCAAAGGCATTGTATGGAAATATGGCTGGCGGCCACATGGCGATGCGCGAGTACGAGCTGGCGTTCGGGCCGTTATTCCTGCGCCAGGCATTTGTTTTCACATTCGTGCGCAATCCATGGGACCGACTTCATTCGGCCTATCGCTTTCTGGCAAAGGGCGGGATGAACCGCGCCGATGCGCAATGGGCGGCAGTGCACGCGCCTTATCTGCACAGTTTCGAAGGTTTCGTAACCGAAGGGTTGCAGGTGCCCACCATTGCCGAATCCATCCATGTCGTACCTCAAGCGCGCTTTTTGTATTCGCCGGTCTATGGCTACGACGCGATCGATTTTATCGGAAGGCTTGAAAGTCTCGAGGAGGACTTCGAGACCGTGTGCGCCGCCATCGGGGCAACCGACGCCCCGCTTTCGCATGAAAACCGGACGGTTGGCGAAAAGAAGGATTATCGCGTTAGCTATACGGACGAGATGCGCGCCGTCGTCGGGGCTTTCTACCGCACTGACATCGAATTACTCGGTTATGATTTTGACGGGGCGGTCCAGCGGGTCAGACCAGCGGTTTCACAAGCCTGAGTAGGCGGGCAGGGATCCATTGTGCGATGACGTCGAGGAAGTTCGGCCAGTAACGCAAACGCACCCCGACCAGGATGGTCGCGCCATAACTGACACCGCCCGTAACCACGAGAATGATCAGCAAGGCAAGCGGCGGGACGTTTCCGGCAAGCAGCAAGCGCATCGGGAGCAGGATCGCGGCCATCACTGCGGTCGCGATATAGGGCGGCGCAAGGCCGACAACGACTTCGCGGAAGCGCAGGCCTGCAAACCGGCGCATGTCCCGGAAATTATAGGCGGTCAGAAGGACGCCGCGGACGATCTGGGTCAGCAGGACGGCGGCGAGCGAATATTGCGCCGCGACAATCGCGAGCCCCAATCCGACGATGATCTGAAGAATGCCTTGGCGGATCAACAAACGACTTTGGCCAATCGCGATCATGGCCGCTGGAAAAAAATAATTGGGTGGCGACGTTATGGCAAGAACACTGATCATCTGCGCGAGTGGCACGGCGGCTTCCCATTTGGGACCAAACAGGAAATGAATGGCTTCGGGCGCAACGATCGCAAAACCAATCATTGCCGGGCACAAAACCGACGCACTGACTTGCGTGAAGCGCAAATAAGACTGGCGCAAAGACCTGAGATTGTTTGCGGATCGTGCCAGCTGCGCTCCCGCCACGCTGACCAGCGGCATGATCGCCAGTTGTGCCGTAAATTCGAAAATGCGGTATGCGATTTTGTATAGCCCGAGTTGCGTAGGACCGAGCAAGACCGTGATACACAGGTCAATCGACCGTGGCACCAGCGCCGGCAAGAGTGCGGCAACCATCGTATGCCCGCCGTCGCGCAGAAACGAAACCGAAACGGGCATATGGCGCGTGAACGCAGGCCGCCATGTAATTGCCGACCAAACCCAGATTGCCGAGACGCCCGATTGGACGAGCCGCTGTGCCGCAAGGGCAAGAGCACCGAAGCCGAGCGCAACGACGCCGATCGCAGCGATGCCCCCAATGATTGCCGCAATACTGCCCCGATACGCGAGCTTGCGGAAACGAAACTCGCTTCGCAAAATGCCGTCGGCGGTCGCGTGCATTGCCGTGAACAGAAAAACGGGCGCGCACAGATAAAACATTGTCGCCAGTTCGGCCGAATTATACGCCTCTGAAATCGGACGCGCGACGACGAGGAAAATTGCCGCAAAGATGATCGCGAGGGCCAGCGAGACGCGTAACGCCTGGTTGCGCATTGCGTCGTTCTGGTAGCGGTTCTGCTGCAGTAGTTCGACCTGCCCCCAGCGAACAATCTGCGTGCCGAGTTCAAGCCCGATGCCGACCGTTGCCATCAATCCGAAATCGCGGGGATCAAGAACGCGGGCAAGGTAAAGGAGCAATCCAAAAGTGATGAGATATTGGCTAGTGCCCCCGGCGAGTGCCCAAAGTGACGCGCGCGCAACGCGTGATGATGTCATAACCGACTGCCGGACGAGCGGGCGAGCGATGTCAAGCTACAGCTTTTCAACGCGTTCGGGCGTCAGTCGGATGCGCAGCACATCGGCAATCCCGAGCCAGTTGCCGCGCACGCGACCGACGCGATCGATCCAGGGTTCCGCGTTGGCCGCGCGCCTATGGTTCGCCCACATATTGCGCGCGATGATGTTCAACGCAAAGCGCAGGCGCATCGTGCCCTTGCGCGCCAGATACATCGGATTGACGACCTGTGAGTAGCCGATCCGCACCCCCGACGAGCGACCCGCTTTCACCCCGCAATGAACCCCGGCAAACGCAAAGGTCTTGACGATCCGTCCGCGCGGCCGGACCCGCACCGAAAAATCGACGTCTTCCTGCCAGCCATAAAGCCGCAAACGTTCGTCAAAACGAACGTCGCCGATCCGGTCCGCGCGAAACGCCATATTGCAGCCGTACAGCCCGTCGAGGTCGCGGAACGGAACAAGCGGTGGCGCAATACGCTGGTCATAGCTCGCCAGCATAGCACGCGCATCGCCCGGAGAGATGCCCGGGCTATTGACACCGTCAGCAAGCAGATGCCCCGTTGCACCCGCAATCGCTTCATCACCGGCAAACAACCGTGCAATCCGCTCGATGGCAAAGCGGGATGGCACATAATCGTCGTCGCAAAAAAACATGATATCGTAGCGATCGCGCACGCTGTCGAGCGCGCGGTTTCTTTGCACGCACGAGCCTTTCGGTGCGATGATGACCTCCACGTCATCATGGTCGTCGAGATTGGCCGGCAAATCGGCGACGTCGGTCACAGAGAGGACAATGCGCAGCGGCGCGACGGTCTGTCGTGCGAGTTCGACGAGCAATTCACCGAGGATTTGCGACCGGCCCAGACTGGCAACGATGACAGCGACGCTTGGTAATCCCCCCGGATCGGTCATGCCGTCACCGCCGGCTTGCGAATGCGTAAAGTTCGAAGTCCTTGGCGTAATGCGCGCCGAGGAAGCGTTCGGTACGACCCCCGGGCTCATGAAACTTCCGCTTTTCAACGCTGCCGTACAGGCCAAACTTGGTGAGACGCGTGCGAAGCCCGTCGCGCATGCGGAGCGGTACGATGGCGGCATATGGCTTGCGCAGTGTCCGGATCAGGGGTGCAAACACCCCGGCCTTCAACGCGAGCGTCCGGTTTTCCGGCGCCGCCTCGTCGAGACGGACCCCGGTAACGCTCTCTATATATGTCGACGCGTCGGCAAGCCGGTCGAGTGCAAAAACCTCGGTGACGATGCGTTCTTCGTCATTGAAAATATAGTCCGACTGGCGATTGAAATGGACATATTCGAGATCGAGCCGCTGTGCTGATGCGCGGAGCATTTCGATGACGGCATCGGCTTCGATTTCAATCACGCTCGCCGTGATCTGCGATTGCTGGTAGCCTCTGAACTCGCGCAACCGCTGAAAAAGCGCCGAATAAAAGCGGTCCACGGGATCGCGCACGATCGCGATCGACCGGTAATCGATTACCTTGTGATACTCTGCGGGAAAATAGCGCGCGAGATCGGCGAGCGTGAAGTGTGCGTAATGGACCATGCCCATATCGGGATGCCTGGCCATGCCGTCGAACCTGCTGTCCGTTGCGTCGATCGATCGCAAGGCCTTGCGCACTGATGTTCCCGCACATTTGGGAATGTGGATAAACGCGAATTGATGGCGATCGGAAATGATCATCGGCAAAACGCAGCGCGGGCAAAGAAGAACATCATATTGTCCAGTCTGAAGTCCACGTCGGCTAGCGGGGCGATGTTACACTGCGGGGACGGTTTGCGCGCGGCGTCAGAAGCGGGCGCTAATGCTCGCGGCCCGAGCGCCAGAAGCTTTGCGTGAGCGGCTCGAGCAGGTATTGCAGGACGGTTCGCTTGGCCAGCGGGACAAGGATTTCAGCAGGCAGGCCCGGACGAATCGGCGATCCTCCGGCGCGGCCGCTCGCGATGCGACGCAGCTCGGCCTCGGGAACGCGCACTTCGCCTTCGAAGTAGCTGGCCCCGGTGCGCTGGTCGGTCAGGATATCGGCCGAAAGCGCGACGAGGCGACCGGTGATCGGCGCGCTGTTCGGGTCGCGGATTGACGGAAAGCGCACTTGTGTCGTCATCCCGGCACGAACGTCATCGGCATCATCGGGCGCTATCCGGGCCTTGATGACAAGCGCACGGTCCTGGGGCACGACTTCCATGATTGTCTGACCCGGCGTAACAACGCCGCCGACTGTAAACACGGTAAGGCCAACGACGCGACCCGAAGCGGGCGCACGAATTACGGATCGCGACAGCCGCTCGCGCGCCGCCGAAAGTCGGGGGCGCAATTCATTCAGGCGCAGGGCAACGTCGCGAATGTCGTTGTTCACTTCCTTTAGTGAATCACGATCGACCAGCGTGGACTGCATCGACTGTTCGCCGATCGCTTCGTTCGCGCGCGCGATGTCGGCGGCCTGCGACCCGTAGTCGCCGTCGAGGCCGGCAGCGGCACGCTCGAGCGCGCGGAGCCGCGTTTTGGTCACATACCCTTTTTCCGCGAGCGTCTGGAGCCCGGCAAGCTCGTCGGCAATCGTCCGGCGCTGTTCGCGATTTGCCGCGCGCTGCATGGCGATTCCGCCGATCTGCGCGCGTGACTGAGCTGCACGCTGGCCAAGTACCGATTTCTGTGCGGCGATTGCCGTGCCGCGCACGCGCAGCACGGCATTTTGCGTTGCCATCGCCTCATCGGCCAACCGCTTGTCTTCGCTCGACAGCGCGGCAAACTCGGGCGGCACGGCCATCGCGCCGCTGCCTTTCTGTTCGGCCAAAAGACGCGCATTCTGGGCGACAAGCATGACATATTCGCTGGTCAGGCCACGCTCCTCGGCTGCAATGTCGGCGCTGGCAATGCGCAACAGCGCGTCGCCTTTGCGTACCTTCTGGTTGTCGGCGACGTAAAGTGCTGCCACTGTCCCGCCTTCGCGGTGCTGAACGGCCTGACGGTTGCCGGCGACTTCGACGAGGCCGGCGGCATAGGCGCCCGCATCGAGCGGGGTCAGCGCCGCCCACAGCATGAATCCGCCAAAGAAGACGCCGCCGAAAAGCAGGGCAAGGCGCGCCTCATAGTCAACATCGTCCTTGACGATCGGTGTGCTCGTCAAAACCGTGGGCACGGTCAATTCTTGTGTTGCCATCAGCCAGCCTCCACTTTCGACAATGCCGGTTTGGTGGCGGTTCGTTGCAGCTCAGCCAGCACTTCCTGATACGCGCCGAACATGTTCTTCCGGCCATTGACCAACAGGAGCAAGCGCGTCGCCCCGCCGAGCATCGCCGCACTATGCGTGACCATCAAAATGGTTGCTCCCCGTGCCTGCGCACCAGCGATGGCACGCGTGAGCGCTGTTTCGCCATCGGCATCGAGCCCGGCGTTGGGTTCATCGAGGATCAGCAGCGGCGGATCGCCATAGAGCGCACGGGCAAGTGCAATGCGACGCCGCTGACCGGTCGATAATTCGAGGTCCGACCATCCAATCCGGCGATCATAGCCGCCGGGCAGCGCTACGATGAGGTCGTGGACACCAGCGTTGCGCGCGGCGGCGAGGACATGTTCCGAAACGGTCTCCGGCGCCTCACCGCGCGACGTTGCAAACCTTGAAATATTTTCGGCAATCGTGCCCGGCAGCAACCCGGCATCCTGCGGCAAATAGCCGATATGCTGTGCCAACTGCTCGGGGTCCCAGTCGCGCATGTCCGAACCGTCAATGCGAACGGTCCCTGCATCAGCGACCAGCGCTCCCGACAGGACGCGCGCGAGCGTCGTCTTGCCCGCACCCGAAGGCCCGATGATACCGACAAGTTCACCGGGCTGCACATCGAAACTGACGTCCGACAGCAAAGCGTTGCTGCCCATGATCGGCGATTCGACGGTGATGCCGCGCACCGACAGCCTGCCGTTCGGCACTGGAAGCGAGAATTGCGCTGTGGCGCCGACGCTGCCGTCATGGTCTGACAAGAGTTCGCCAAGTGCCGCAACCGCCTGTCGCGCTTGCCCGATACTCGCCCAACTCGCCACGAGAAGTTCGATCGGTTGTAACGCACGGCTGACGAGCACCGATGCGGCAATGATGCTGCCGATTGAAATCTGGTGCCCGATGGCAAGCCACGCGCCAAGACCGAGCGCAACAGATTGCAAAAACAGCCGGACGAATTTGGCAATCGAGGCATAGCGCCCGTTGTCGAATTGTTGCTGTGTGACCAGATTGAGTGCGCGCTGGCGTTCGTTGCCGAGTCGCTGGACGACGGCGCGGCGCATGCCAAGCGCGCGGACGAGTTCCGACCGTTGTGCCAGACGCTCCTGCGCGGAGTAGGCCGACGCCATCGCTTGCAACGACGCCGCGCTGCCGTCACGGTTGACGCGCTCGTTTGCCACGGCGAGGCCAAGCAGCGCAAACGCAGCCAGCAGCGCAAGCGCACCGATGAGCGGGTGCACAAGAAACGCAACGATGATGTAGATCGGCGTCCAGACGATGTCGAACATTGCAATAGCAGGTGTGCCCGAGACGGCCGCGCGCAGCTGGTCGAATTCGCGCATTGCCGCTTGCGCGTTGGTTCGCGTCGCCGCGCGCGAGGGCTGCGTCATCATAAAATCGAGGATGGTCCCCGCAAGCTTGTTATCGAGGCGCAGGCCGGCACGCAGCAGCACGCGCGCGCGAATCGCATCGAGGACGGACAGCGTGGCGAGCGCGAATGCGACGACAATCGTCAGCCATACGAGCGTTGTCACGCCGCCGGTCGGCACCGCGCGGTCATATACCTGCATCATGTAGATCGTCGGCGACAAATAAAGCAGGTTGACGAGCGCACTAAGAACGATGGCAAGGCGAAAATGATCGCGGCATGCCGTTACAGCATTTTCCAGTCCCGCCGGAACCTGAACGCCGAACAGCCGCATCAGCGCCGACCGGCGTGTGCGGCGCGCAACAGCTTACAAGTCGCGAACTGTGCGCTCACCCAAAAAACCATGATCCGAGCCGTCGAGATAAAATTACTACCTGTAAAAAATGGAGAATCAGTACGACGCGCAGTAATAGCTGAGCCAATGCTTGGGTCCAAGCATGTGCACAACATTCGGGAAACATCGACAGGTGCTTGTAGCATTACTGTAATATTCAGCCGGATCGTTGCTTGACTGCCAAGCGCCACCAGCAGGGCAACTGTCATTGCCCCGTTTCCGCTTCGTGAACAAACGGTCTCCGACTAAATTCTCGGGCTCTTGTCAGTGTCTGTGCGCCTACCGCGACCGGCAGCGCACGCAAGCCAAGCGCGATCCCGCTCAACAAGCCCCAATTGAGACCCGGATCGGGCGAGGGGGCCGCCACAAATGCCGGGATCGACATCGCGATGACCGCCCAGCCTGCTGCCGCGCCGACATCGGTACGCGCATCGCCCGTCTGCACGAAAGTCGATCGCCGTAAAGGCTTCAGGACCCGAAACATATGCAGGGCATAGGTTGCAATGCCGACAATACCCATCGAACCGAGGATTGCGGTGCCAAGGCTAGACGAACGAAAGCTGCCGACCCCGACGCCCAGGCCGCCTGACACCCAGAAAGCCTCGATCCCCTGTCGCGCCCACATAAGACGGACAAGCGCGGACTCGGATTCGGCCTTGTTCACGACCATCGACTGATAGACCTTTTCGATGAAGCGGAATGACTCGGGCTGCGCAAGCGCAAGCGAAAGCAGCGTCGCAAGCGCCGTAAGCAAGCCTGCCGCGACGATGATCAACTTTGATAAGGAAATTGTCGAAGGCGCGAATAATTGGCGCAGCGCAAGGATAAGGGCATAGCCGGCAATGCCGACATAGGCAGTGCTCGAGGTCGAGACGAGAAGGGCAGCGAGCAGCAGCATCGCAGCGGCACCGGTCATCCGCCGGTCGATGCCCCGCAACCATAGTTCCATGTTGAAAGCGAAATAGATAACGCCGTAACCGGCAAAGCTCGACGGCTCGGCCATGATGCCGTTCATCCGCGCAAAGCCGCCGACGTCCTGCTTCACCTGATTATAAAGCGCGTTGCGAAAGAAATCGAAGATTTCGGCAAATGCTGTGCCTGCTGCCAGAATGCCCAGAAAACCGAGCGTGGCATGCGTCAGCCCAATGATCGCGACGACGCGTGCAACCTTGCGCGGAGCCCCGGCAGACTGGACCGCGAGATAGGCCCCGATCGCCCCGAGCATGGTCGTAAGAAGATAGCCTGCCGACGTCAGGTTCTGTGGCGTAAATGCGAGCGGGACAGTCGCGAAAGGATCGGGCGTCGGCACGGGACGAAGCGGTGCCACGTTAAGCGCACCGCTGAAAATGAACGGCAGGATAATGGCCCCGATCATACCATAAAGCGCGAAAAACACGAGCGGCAAGTTCGCGCCGAGGGCTGCGCGGATGCTGCCTTGCGGCCGGTGCGATGGCATGACGCAGCGGATGGCAAGCAACAGCACAGCTTCGATCGAAGGGAGCACCGACGAGCCCGTCGCAAGCTGGAATGCCGCCGATCCGCCCATCAATGTGGCCAGCATGACAAAAAGCATCATTGCCAGTGTCGATGCGCGTAGCAGGATATACCCGCCGATCAGGCCGACGAGCACACCGAAGATCGTGATCGTCATTGTGCAGGCCTCAGTGCGCTGCAGCGGCGACGGCCGCCCCGAACCCGGCATCGAAGCATTCGGGCGCAAATCGTGCAGCGTTCGTAACGGCGCGCTGGGGGTCAAAGTCGGGAAGCCACCGTTCGAAGCGCTCCACCGCCTGACACAATGAATCGGGGGTCTGTGCGTCAAAGAAAATGCCGGTCTGTTCGGGAATGATCGAATCCGTCACGCCGCCACGGCCAAAGGCGATGACGGGGCGTCCGCTGGCATTGGCCTCGACGGGCACGATTCCGAAATCCTCTTCGGCCGTGAAAACGAGTGCGCGGCAGGTGGCATAGGCGACCTGCAATTCCCTGTAGGTCAGGCGGCTCTCGAACGAGATATTGGGCTTTGCCGCGCGGCGCAGCTCGGCGGCTTGCGGGCCTTCACCGACGATCGTCAGCGGGAGGCCGAGCCGGTTGAACGCCTCGACGGCAAGCATTGCGCGTTTGTACGGACGCAACTGGCTGACCCACAGATAGCCCGGCCCGACAGCGCGCGCGGGTGCAAAATCGGAGACTGCGACGCAGGGGTGCACCACCGTTGAATCGCGGCCCCATGCGCGTCGGATACGTGCCTTGATAAACGACGAATTGGCGACGATGGCATCGACGCGCGTCGCCGAGGTCACATCCCATTGGCGCAAACGGCTGAAGATGATGGGCATCGCCATCCGCGCGATCGGGCCGGCGTCCTCCAGATACTCGTGATAATGGTCCCACAAATACCGCATCGGCGAATGGCAATAGCAGATGTGTAATGCGTCGGGGGCTGCGATCACGCCTTTTGCCGGACCCGATTCGCTGCTGATGACGAGGTCGTAGCCGCGCAGGTCGAGTTGCTCGAGCGCCAGCGGCATCAGTGCCAGATATTTTTGATAATGACGCCGCGCGCCCGGCAAACGGTCGATGAAGGTCGTCCGCACAACGCGATCGCTGATCGTGCGGGACACCGCCCCGGGGTCGTAGACGTGTGTGAAAATGTCCGCTTGCGGGTATAACGACAACAGCCGTTCGAGGACGCGCTCGCCGCCGCGCATGCCGACCAGCCAATAATGCACGATCGCGACGCGTTTGAAATTCATGGCCCCGTCCGCCTTACTGCGGCGTCTTGGGATAATAATTCTTGTAGCTCTTTGCGAATATCTCGGGGTCACCATCGCCGAAGCGCAGTTTCTTGCGGAGATCGACCCGGTTCAGCACGACACCGAGATCACCGAGCGCTTGCAGCGGCAGTTTCTTCAGCGCGGCGCGGACCACGCGATCGGTGGTGTAGCGCCACCGCGTCACAACGATGACGTTGTCGGCAAGGGCGACAATGTCGCGCGTTTCGGCAATCGGCAACACGGGCGCGCAGTCGAGTATGATGAGGTCGAACTGCTCTCGCAATTGGGCGATCACCCGGTTGAGCTTGCCCTGCTCGAGCAAGCGCACGCCCTGTTCGAACGGCTCAGTGATCGCAAACAACACGGCGCCGCCCAGCACGTCCGATGACGGCACGGCATCGATCTTGACCGATCCGTCGAAAATCAGCCCCAGACCCTGCAGTCCAGTCGTCATGCCATAGGACAGGCTCAATTGGCGTCGCACCACGTCGCAGTCGATGATGGCAACACGTTCGTGTGCGATTGCGGCGGTCCGCGCAAGGCAGGCTGCGATGGTTGTCTTGCCTTCATCGGGCATGGCCGATGTCACCGCGATCACCTGGTTCCGGCTGTCGGGCGACTGCCGGATGGCAGCGAGGACACTGCGCATCGATTCAGTAAAAGCGCCGCCCGGATAGGCAGCGATTGTTTCCAAAGGCGATCCGGCATGCGTATCGACTGATTCAAGCAACGGCACCGAACCGGCACAGCGCACTTGCAGTCGGCGCTCGACATCTTCTGCAGTGGTGAACCCTGCATACGCGCTTTCGACCGCGATCGCCGAAGCGCCCCCGACCAGAACGCCGATCAGGAGGCCAAGTGATAGGTTGAGCGCAAGGTTCGGACTGCTGGGACGCATGGGAACCGAAGCCGCCGACAGGAGCGTGGAATTGGCCTGCTCGGCGCCTGACCGCGCAACGACTTCCTTGAAGCGATTGAGGTAGCTTTCGTAGAGCGCTTGCGACGCCCCGGCACGACGTTCGAGATCGTCGAGGTTGATCAGCGCGCGATTGTTCATGTCGAGCTTGCTCGTCGCGCCACCCAAACTTCCCTGAAGCGAGGAGAGCCGCGCCGACGAGGCTTGCGCATTAGCCTGCAAATTCATGATCGCACGTCGTACTTCGACCGCAATTTGTCCGTCGATGTCGGCCAGTTGCTGTTGCGCCGATTGCAGTTCGGGGTGCGAGGGGAGATAGCGCTCGGACAGTTCAGCGGCGCGGATGCTGAGCGCCGCGCGCTGGCTGCGCAAGGCGTTCACGACAGCGGACGTCGTGGCATCGCCCAGGGCTTTGCCACTGTACGCCGCGACAAGCCTTGCAGCATCCTGGGTCGCTTCGGCGCGCGCGACCGCAACTTGCTGGTTATAGGCCGAGATTTCCTGTTCGGTAAGCGAGGTTCCCGATTTGCTCTGCAGATTGTTCGAAATCCGGTATTGCTGCACCGCACCGAAATCCGATTGCGCCTGTAACCGCAATTCTTCCATCCGCTGGCGCAGAATGGCTACGGCACCTTGCGATGCCGTTACTTTGGTCGCGATCTGGTTGCCCGAATAGGTCTTGGCATAGCCGTTGGCGATTTTTGCAGCCAGCGCCGGATCGCCACTGGTGAAGCTGATGCGCAGGGCATAGGAGTTGCCGACACGCTTTACGGAAAGTCCGCGCGCAAGATACCCGGTGGCCGCCTCGCGCTCCCGATCTGTTGCTCCGCGTTGCGCCGATGCCGTGATCGATGGGTTCGCGCCAAGTCCCAGCGCCGACGCTAGGCGGGCGAAGGTTCCGGGCTGGTTGATCTGCGCGGCAACATCGGCGTCGCGGGCCAGCCCGAGCTGGTCGTAAACTTTGGCGGCCAGATCGCGCGACTGCATAAACTGGATTTCGGTCTCGATCTGTTCGGCACCGCGCGGCAGGTCATCGGCACTATCGTTGGGGCCCGGCGTGATCGTTTCGGTGTTGGGCTGCAGCAGCAGATCGGCGCTTGCGGTGTAAAGAAGCGGTGAATTGTGCGTAACGAACAACGCCAGAAGCGTGCAGATGCCGACGATCGAGGCGATGACGAGAAACTGACGCCGGACGAGCGACAGCAATGCTCGCAGATCGAGCCGATCGCTGGCGGCTGAAAACGGCATGGCAAGCGCCGATGGCGGCTGTGCGATCACGTCCGCGCCCGCGTACTTCGAAGGCACGTTCAAGATAGAAATTCCTTTTTACTGTATCCGCGCCAGATCATAGCTTGCCCGTCAGACCGATGCCGACCGCCAGACTGTCATATCCCTCGACGAACCGAACATTCGACGATCCCTTTGAAAGGATCCGCCCGAAGGCGCTGAAATCGACGCGGCGGCCGATCTGGTAATTGCCCGTCAGGCCTGCCGTTGTCGTTCGGGTCGAAAAACCCAGTTCACGATAGTCGTCAAGATCACGATTCAGCGCGAAGATAAAACGCAACTTGCGCAGCGGGTCGTAGAAGAACGTCGCGCCGACACTACGCCGGATGATTCCCGCGACACTCGCAAAGTTGCTGTTCACGATTTCCTGTCCCGCCTGCACGCGCACGCTGACCAGACGCGTCGGATACCAGTCAACGGTCGCATCGTAGGTCAGGCCGGCAAAGTCGCGAAACGCGGGATTGCGATAATTTTGCCCGCGCCAGCCGATGCCGACTTCACCGACGATCAGCGACTCGGTGTCCGACCGAAGACCGGCAAGCAGCGTGTAGCCGGTTGCATCGCGCAATTGCCCTTGCGACCGTTCGATGGATTGCGTCCGGTTCGCCGAACCACTGGCGAAAATCGTCGCTGCCGGCCCGGCTCTGAAATTCACGCGCGATCCGACACGCAAGGCCTTGATGTCTCTAAACGCCTGGCTGATCGCCGGACTGTTCGCGGGCCGAAGTGCGTCATAGGACCGCCGTGCGATGCCGACCGAGGCAGAAACGCCAAGCCGCCGGAATTCGGTGCTGACCGACGCGCTCGATTCAATTCTCTGCAGTTCGGCAGGGCCGGCTGCAACAAGATTGAGGCCGGCACTGCCGCGCTGCTCGCTTTCGCGTCCGTACGTCGCCCGAAAGGAAGCCGTGCTCGGTGGCCCAAGATCGATCTGGCCACCATAGGCCACATCGACGGCGTTGCGATTTTCGGACGAGAAGCGGGCAAAGCGCCGGGTGGCCGCTCGCGCCGACAGCGTTGCGGTGTGCGCTCCAAAACGCGCGGCGATACCGACCGATGGTATCGCTTCAAGATACGCATCGTGCCGGGCATTTTTCGACGTGCGAAAGATGTTGCTGTCCGTCGCAAGGCGCGTGGTGAGAGCGATCGTAGCGAGCATGGGGCCGATGACCAACGGTGTTGCCTGATATTGTGGCTCGACGCGGGTTCCGGCAACGTCACTGCGAAACAGCACGGTATCACCAGCGGACGTAATTTGGGCGCAGGCCGACCGCCCGTAAAGTCCCGCAACAAGTGCGGCGAGGAGCAATTGCTGCGGTGCTGATTTTGTAAATACGAGCATCGTTGTGGGCAAATAGCGCCCGAACGACGACAAAAGCATTGCAGAAACGTTACAGAAATCGGACGATTGGTTTCTTATACCGAATCAGGACAGGGTTTGGGCCCATGTGATGGGTATGTTGCGCGCTGACCGGCTGAGGAGATGTTTCCAATAGACTGCGACGCTGCGAAACCGCATTTTCAGACCTGCGCGCTTGCCGACGGCAAAGATAAGCGAAAGCGATGACCAGAAAAAGGCCGAGCGTCGGCGGGTGACGGTCCCGTTGCGGCGCACGCCGGCATAGGGGACGCAACTCAGCCACGGCAAATCGAATTTGCCGAGTATGGCGTGAATATCGTCCTCGTAACGGCGGCCGCCGACAAAGCCGTTTGCGCTCTTCGCTGCCCCGATCGGCCGCGTGTGCCGCACGGTGATTTCGTCGATGACGGCAAAATCCTGCATCGAAGTCGACACGAGATTGCACCAGATCAAGTCTATGCCGCTTTCGAAGCCGAGATCGAAAAGTGGCTGGATTGCGGTCAGCACATCGGCTCTGAACACTGGGCACATCATTTCGATGTAGTTCACATAGCGAAGGCGAAACGAAGGGTTTTCGAGGAACGCTGCAAAAGTGAAATAGCTGTCGTGCGAAAGCGCAGGCTGCGCAATCTTGAGCTGATGCTGTGCGACGATGTCGAAAAGGCGTTGCAGGTCGCGCGCCGAGATCGACAGATCGTCGTCGAACAGTGAGACATAGTCATAGCGCGCGATCAATTCGGCATGGTCTCGCATGACGTCACCGTATCCGGCCACTTTGGCCCCGGGGCGATGTTCGAATAGGATCCCCGGCTGGCGGGGATCGGCAACGGCATTGTCGTAAGCCGATAGCAAGACGTCGAATCGTCGCTCGGACGTCGGCCCGCACCATTCGCGGTGCAGGCTTTGTTGGCCGACGCGCGAGATAACAAGGAAACGGCTTGATTCGGTTATCATCGCGGCGCGTTTAGGACACTTCGAATGCAGGTGAAACTGCCGACGGTCCGTTCAATAGGGATTGTGGTGCGGCGACCGATTTGGCATCGCCGCGGCGGCAGGATTTTCGCCGAAGAAAACGGGACATTTGCGGATGCCGATTGCCAAACTGCCGCTGCAACTTCTTGGTCTCGGCGACACCTATCATCTATTGTGGTGGCGGCGCACCTTGTCGCATCGTTCGGTGCTGACGCCTTGGAACGAACAGCATCGGGCAATTTTCGTCCATATCCCGAAAACCGCCGGCACCTCGGTGCTCTCGGCGCTCGGTGCACCGACCGTGTTCGACACGCATGCACCGAGTCGTGCCTATGCGCGCGCCTACCCGGACTTTTACCCCCATGCCTACAAGTTCGCCTTTGTCCGGAACCCGTGGGACCGTTTTGCATCGGCCTTCCACTTCATGAAACAGGGCACCGACTGGCCGATGCAGCAGGATTGGGCACGTCGCCACATCGGCGACCAAAGCTTTGCCGCCTTTACGCACCGGCTCCGCAATCCGTTGTTCAGGGCATCCATTCTCGCCGAACGCTTTTTCTGGCCGCAAACTTTCTGGCTGCAAGGCGAGCGCAATTGCAAAGGCATCGACGAGATTTTTCGTTTTGAGGCGCTGGACAGTGCAACACGCCAATTATGTGTACGCTTCGGTATTGCCGCACCCGCTGAAACGCCGCATTTGCGTAAAGTCGAAAAGCCCGATTTCCGGGAATTATACGATGCCGACACAGTCCATATTGTCGGCGAAATTTACCGCAAAGATATCGATCAACTAAATTATCGCTTTTAACCTAAATGCGTCCAATCCATGGGCACCGGACTTTCCTCTAGCGTAAATCGAGTGGTGCAACAGTGTCGACGTCTACGTTCCGCCTCCGCTTCAATGAACCGGCCACCGACCGGCGATTCGGCGACCGATGCGGCACATCGCTGAGCATCCGGTGAGAACAAGTCTCGCGCGCGCTTCGCTTTGGGCGATGGCTGGCAGCGGACTTCAATATCTTTCGCTTTTCGTTCTGCTTGCTTATCTTACACGTATCTTGAATCCGCGGGATTTCGGATTGATGGCGACGCTGTCGATCGGGCTTGATCTCGGGCTCAGGATCGCGCGCTGGGGCCAGATCGAACTGTTGCAGCACCCTGAAAACCGGTCCGACGCGGTACGCAATCACGCATTCTGGTTATCGATGGCGATTGCCTGTGGCCCCGCGCTGCTCTTTATTATCGCGGCATGGCCGATCGGCGCGTATTTCGCATCGCCCGAAATCACGATCATGGCCAATCTTTGCGCGCCGATTCTCCTCCTGTCTGCCGCAGGATCGACTGCCGAAGCCATTCTGCGCAACGAATTCAGATTCAAGCAACTCGCCTATCGCAACACGGTCTGTACGCTGATCGGTGGCGCGATTGCGATCGGCATGGCGATGCAGGGTTTCGGTGCGACCGCGCTCGCGGCGCAGCAACTCATCCAAGCGACGCTCGGCATGATCTGGGTTTGGGCAGTCGTTGCTTGGCGTCCGAGTTTTGCGCGCATCTCTTATTATAACCCGAAGGCAGCGCGTCACGGTGCAAGCATTATGGTCGGGTCGCTCCTGCCGCAACTCATACCGCGATCGTTCGATCTCTTTGTGGCGGTACTTCTCGGACCGGTCGCGCTTGGCATCATGCGTGTCGCCAACCGCTTCAACGATTTCGTCGGACAAATGATTTCAATTCCGCTCATCGGCGTTGCGCATGCACAGTTTTCGACAGTCGCGAGTGAAACCGCGGCTGTACGCAAAGGCTATTTGCGATTGACACAAACAAGCGCACTGGTGACGTCCCCGGTCATGATCGGGGTTGGCCTCGTCGCGCCCGAAGCAGTGCCGCTGCTTTTCGGAATACATTGGCTGCCAAGCGTGCCGATCGTACAGATACTCTCGCTATTGGGCATAATTTTACCCGTGAGCTCTTATTTCTCGGCAGCGATGCTTGCGCTGAATGCGCGTCATATCGTGGTTCGACAAAGCATCCTCGACCTGTGCCTCGGCGTGACTTTGGCAGCGGCGGCGGCTTATATTTCGCTCGAAACCGTCGCGTGGGCAATTGTTGTTCGTTGCGCATTCACAAGCATCTGCAACAGCGTTGATCTGCGCAAGCATCTGGACCTCCTTTTGCTCGATCTGGCGCACCACCTTGCCGCGCCGTTGGTCGCGACGTTGGCGATGACCGTCACCGTTCTGGCTGCCCGATTTGTGTTTGGCGAAAGCCTTTCGCCAATCCAAACGCTGCTATTGCTTACATTTGGGGGGGGTGTCGCCTACGCGGCGACAATATTTATAGGTGCGCGCCGCGGACTTTGGCCCAACTACGGTCTCGACTTCCAACGCTGGCTTCCCGTCCCGGAACAGAATTTGTACGACGGTGCGTGAGCCACGGCACCTTACATATAAGTGACTTCAACAGCCGCTACCTCACGCCATCGCGGCGTTGGTCGGGTTAGGGAACATCATGTTGAAATGGAATTCGAACAGCGAAAGCGCGGCAAGAAAAGCGGTGCTCGATATGTTACCCAAGCGGGCCGTCGGTATCGAAATCGGCGTATGGAAGGGCGACTTTTCAGCGCAAATCTTGCGCGCGGCGCGCCCGGGCACATTGCATCTCGTCGACCCGTGGCTCGTTTCCGACGCGGCCGACCGCTCAGCCGAGGCATGGTATGGTGAATCGAAAATTTCCCAAATCGGAATGGACGCGATTTGCAAACAAGTCGAAACGCGGTTTGCATCCGAAATTGCAAACGGCGAGGTCCGAATCCACCGCGCGGACGCCACCGTCGCGCTCGGCGCTCTTGCTCCCGACTCTGTCGACTATGTCTACGTCGATGGTGACCACGGCTATGACGGCGTCGTGAGCGATCTTGCGCAAGCGTTCCGCGTCACCAAGGCAAACGGACTGATATGTTGCGACGATTATCTGCTGGGCGCGTGGTGGAAAGACGGCGTCGTTCGCGCCGTGCACGAACTGCTGGTCGCCGCGCGGGTGGTCGTCGAATATAAAGCCGATACCCAAATTGTCCTGAAAAAACTGGGTCCGAAAGTGAGCTAGACGGCGCGTTCGGTTAAAGAGCCGGCACCAATCGTGCCTGCCGCCGACGTGAACGAATCCCGCTTCCGACGAACGCGAACCCTATAATAATCATCGACCATGTCGCCGGCTCCGGCACGGCACTTGCGCCGATCGGGGCAAGACGATCCCGGATTTCCCAGTTGACGAGGTCATGATTTGCCGCACCGCCGCCGGTGCCGGACGTGAAACCGACGAAAGCGTTCGGCGAACCGATCACCGCTGCCAGATTGAATTTGTAAGACAAGATGGCCGATAGCGGCCGCGTATTTGAATTGTTCAAGCGCACCTCGATCTTTTGGGTCGCGCCGTCATAGTCGATCCAGGAGGTCAAGTCGCGCCGACTGTCGAGAATGAACGGCAGAGCGTTATTCTGGACCAGCGACGCCAAGCTACCGTTCAGGTCGATGCCGATATGGTTACTCGAACCCTGATCGATCCGGCCATTGTTGAAGGTGTCATATTCGACGCCAAGGCTCTTCTTGATGCCACCATAGCCGATGCCGCCGCCAGATCCGCCAACCGTGTTGCCATTTGGCTGGATCACGAAAACGAAACCGTCGGCACCGCCACCCTGCTGTGCGTTCAGGTTGAACGTGAAACGCGTGCTAAAGCTATACAGCGACCCGAATGTGATGGGAGCCGAGCTAAAAACCGATCCCGATTTAAAGAACTTTGATGGGCTCAAGCGCATCACGGTGCGTCCACCCGTGGTAACTGCGGCTGAATCCCCGTTGACGGTCAGGCCGCTCGTACTTGAAAAACCGTTATAGACGATTGTTGTCGCACTCGCAGGAGCAATGGCGGCTGCCAGGCAAAGACAGGCAGTCGCAAAAAATTTCACCTTGATCAAACGTTTCACGGATCGCTCCTGTCAGGCGCACCCGCGCCGATGATTTTCGCGGCCAGCACCCGGCCCGCGTCGTTGAAAAGTCGCTACGAGTGGTAAACGAAAAATTTATGACATTCTGCCGGGCCGCGGCATATGTCTCATATTGGGTCACCGTCTTGAACTTCGAATGACTCAGCGCAGACGGATTTTGGGCGCGGACATTGCTTCGAGCCTGCACAATTTGATGACGAGACCATTCTTCGCGACTGTCATCGCCAAGTAATGGACTCGTCACAGTCCGTGGTTAACGAAAGAACAACTCGATGCGTAGACATTCGATAACCGGCGTCGTTGCGTTTCATTCAAAATATAGGAGCTTAGCATGCCAACATATAACGGAACGACTGGTGCCGACGCTTTTACCGCGCCCACGGCCGAAGACTGGACGATTTTCGGAAATGCTGGAACCGACACGCTGACCGGCGGGGCAGGGAATGATCTGATTTATGGCGGCGCAGGCAGCGACACGCTCAAGGGTGGTGCCGGTAACGACACATTCTTCGTTGCTGCAGGTGCATTCGAAGGCACCGACAGTTATGACGGCGGCATCGGGATCGACAAGATCGTCGCGACAGGCGAAGCAGCCCGGATCAACGTCAGTTCGATCAAGAGCGTCGAGACAATCGATGCCGGTGGGTTTGGCGATGTGAAGATAAAGGGCGCCTCAGGCGGTGTCGTTTTTGATTTCAGCAAGACGACGCTAATCGGCATCGTCGAAATTGGTGGCGGCGCCGGTAACGATCGCATCACGGGCTCCGACGGCGACGATGTTATCAATGGCTTTGGTGGCCAGGACGTGTTGAACGGCGGCGGCGGCAACGACTTCTTCAATGTCGGCACAGGTGCCGGGTTCGCACGCTTTAATGGCGGCACCGGTTTCAACACCATTCAAGCGGCCGCAGAAAATGCGGTAATCCGTATTCAGGCACACACCAACATTCAGGAAATCACGTCGAACGGCTTCGGCAATGTCACGATTTCGGGTGCGAGCGACAGCGACCTTCTCGATTTTACCGGCGTGACGCTGACCGACATTACAGCGATCAACGGCGGCATGGGCAATGACACCATCATCGGCAGCGATGACGACAATGTCATCAATGGTGGCGACGGCAATGATCGCCTGTCTGGCGGCATCGGTTTTGACACGATCGATGGTGGTGGGGGCAACAACGTCCTGAACGGCGGCGGTGACGACGACATTTTCCTCGTCGGCACGAAAACGTCGGCCAACACCTACGTCGGCGGTTCGGGCTTCGACACGATCCAGGGGAATGCCGACGACGCCGTCATCGTGCTGACGACGGGATCGCTGAGCGGGATCGAGTCAATCGTGTCGGGCGGGTTTGCCGTCACGATCGCGGGCACAGCAGGCGTCGATGTTATCGATCTTCGTCCCGTCGACATCCCCGATGGCGAGATCGCGCTGATCGACGGCAAGGATGGCAACGACACGATTTACGGCACCAACGCGAACATAAATTCCGGTTCAACCGGCGCCGACACAATCGTCGGCGGCACCGGCGACGACCGCATTTTCGGCGGTTCGGGTGACGACATCATCGAAGGTGGTGCGGACTTCGACTATCTCGACGGCGGTGCTGGCCTCGATACGATCAACGGCAATCTGGGCGACGACACGATCGTCGCGAGCGGTCTCGACTTCCTTTTCGGCGACGAAGGCAATGATACATTCCTCGCCAGAGGCGGCGCCGCAAACAATTTCGACGGCGGTGCCGACTTCGATACGATCCTTGCGGTTGCAAACGGCAATATCGCCATCGAATCGATCGTGGACATTGAACGCATCGATGGCGGTGGCTTTACCAATGTCAATTTGACTGGTCTCACCACGGGCGGCGTCCTCGATTTCACCGGTGTCGAGCTGGTTGGCATCAACAGCATCGTGGGCAGTGGCCAAAGCGACGATTTCATCGGGTCCGATGGCAATGACCGTATTCTTGGTGGTGGCGGGGCCGACCTGCTCAACGGCGGCGCGGGCAACGACACGATCAGCGGCGGCGGTGCCATCGACGAACTCGGCGGTGGTGACGGTGCCGATACCTTCAAGGATACGATCGCGAACCTGACTGGCGATACGATCAACGATTTTGCGGCGGGTGACAAAATCCAGATCACCAACCTTGCTTTTTCGTCCGCCATCACTTTGGCCTTCGACACCACGACCAACACGCTGTCGATTGATTCCGACGGCGCCGGGCCAAAGAAAGCGTTCGCGATCACGACACTGGGCGGTCTGAGCATCGCCAACTTCGCAGCTGTTTCGGACGGTGCCACGGGAACGTTCATTGAATATGTGCCAGCCGTGGGCCTCGCGACAGGCGCGCAATTTGCATTCTCCACGGATACGATGGGGCATTATTCGCAAGATTACGCTCTCGCGTAAGTTCTCGCCTGCCGGATGTCCCGGCATGATTTGGTAAAATTCCGGAAGGCGGGGCCGTGTCATTGATACGGTCCCGTTTTGCTATGGCTTCGGCTCCATAAACGGGTCTTTCGAGCGGTCGCCCGCCACGCTTTGGGGATCTGCCGCATCTCACGACATGAAAATGTAGTAATCGCTGCTTAGACGACATCGTTGCCACTTGGCGCAGGGCTGATAACGTTCGTGCGTGCCCGCGCAGCGCTTTTTCGTCGCACCTCTAATCGGATGACAGAGTGACCGGATTATCCTGTAGAGTTACTCGATCTAGCCTTTGGTCATGTAAAGGAGATCAACCACGCACGTCTGGCTTCACGCTGCTTGAACTGCTTGTCGTGCTTGCCATTCTCGGCTTGCTTGCAGCCGTCGTCGGACCGCAAGTTTTGCGCTATCTGGGCAGCTCGAAAACGCAGGCTGCATCGATCCAATCGAAAAATATTGTCGCAGCGCTAAACCTCTACAAGCTCGACGTCGGCAACTTTCCGAAGAAGGAAGAGGGCTTGCAAGCTTTGATGAAGGCACCCGGATCGGAACCATTTTGGAACGGGCCCTATCTTCCGGATGCTGGCGCGCTGGTGGATCCGTGGAAAAATCCCTATCAGATGAAAGCACCGGGCGATCATGGTGAGATCGACGTTTATAGCCTTGGCTCGGACAATGCCGCCGGCGGCAGCGGCGATGCCAAGGATATTGGGAACTGGTAACGTCCTCCGCAAAACCACAACGAGAGCAACGTAACCGATGACCGTGTTTTCCTCTTGTCGAACGGCTTCGCTTGCGGTGCTGTCGCTCCTCGGTGCCGGTTGCGCGGCGGTCAAGCCACCCGTTCCGATCGCAATGCCGCAACCGTCGGTTTTGGTTCGCCAAGCCGAAGCTTCGACCGAATTGCGATCAACGATTATCGGTGGCGAGGCGCCGGTGCCGAGCGCGCCGCGCCCAGTGCAGACCTCACCTAGGGCGGGTGACATTGCCTTCAATTTTCCCATGGCAGACGTGGCGATCGTCGCGAAATCGGTTCTTGGTGATGTTTTACGCACGAATTACGTCATCGCACCGGGCGTTACGGCGCAAATCTCTTTCGTGACGCCAGGGCGCGTCGCGCGGGGATCGGTTCTCGGACTATTCGAAACGGCACTCAAGAACGCCGGGCTTGCACTGACGCCGATGGCATCGGGATATCTGATCCAGCCGGTGGCGAGTGCACAAGCACCGGTTAGCGCCGACGCCATTGGATTTGGTGCCGAGATCCTCCCCTTGCAGTTCATCAATGCGGACGAGCTCAAGAAGCTGCTTGATTCGGTCTTACCGGGCGTAGTGACGGCGACCGATAGCTCGCGAAATGCGGTCACGATTTCGGGGACGACGGGGCAACGGACCAGTGCACGTGACCTGATCAAGCAATTCGATGTCAACTGGCTGCGCAACATGTCGTTCGCCCTGTTGGTGCCACAGCGCACCGACAGCCGCCTGATCGTGCCGGAGCTCGAAAAGCTGATCAACGCGCCTGATGCCCCGACGCGCGGGCTCGTCCGCCTGATCCAGATGGAGCGCCTGAACGGCATTCTCGCGATCAGCGCCCAGCGCCAGTATCTCGAGGATGTTCGCCGATGGATCGACATTCTCGACCGCGAAGGCGCGAGCAACGAACCGAGATTGTTCGTCTACCGCGTCCAGAACGGAAGGTCGCGCGATCTGGTAAAGACGCTGAACGGTGCGTTCGGGATCGCGGGCGACAGCAGCAGTAGCGGTCCGGTCGATCCGCTTGCGGCGCAAAACGAGCTCAGCACCACGCAAAACGCACCCCGTCCGACAGTTGCAGGTGGCACGCCTAACAATTCGGCGCCAGCACCGCGCGACCCAAGTGGGACGTCAGGAACATCTGCAAGCGGCGCGGGTCCGGTTGCGAGCAATTTCACGGGGCGCATTTCAACCGATGAGGTCAACAACGCCGTCGTCGTGTTCGGCACGCCACGCGATTTCGCGATTGTCGAAGACGCAATGCGAAAACTGGATGTGCCGCCGACACAAGTCCTGATCGAAGCAGCGATTACCGAGGTCGCACTGACCGGCGATCTCTCCTACGGGGTGGACTGGAATTTCATCCAGGGAAACAGTACTTTTGTATCCGGTGCGGGCACTCCGGCGGCACCGGCTGCCAATGCCGCAGGATTTGCCTATTTCCTGCGCGCAAGTGACATCAGCACGACCCTTCGCGCGCTTGAGAGCCGGACCAATATCAAGGTGATTTCGGCACCGAAGTTGCTGGTCCTCAACAATCAGACGGCGGCGCTTCAGGTCGGGAACCAGGTGCCGATCCAGACGCAGCAACAACAGGCAGTCGGAACCGGAAACGGCAACATCGTCAATTCGATCGAATATCGCGATACCGGCGTTATCCTGCGCGTCACACCGCGCGTGAACGCAAGCGGCCTCGTCCTGCTCGATATTTCACAGGAAGTCAGCAGCGTCGCGAGCCTTTCGACCGGCGGCATTGCTTCGCCGACGATCGCGACGCGCCGTATCGCAACGACGGTTGCCGTGCAGGATGGACAGGTGCTCGGTCTCGGCGGATTGTTCAGCGATTCGAAGACGAACGGCAACAGCGGCCTCCCGTTGCTGACACGCATTCCGATACTCGGTGCCTTGTTCGGGCGGGCAACCGCGGCGCAGGAACGCCGCGAATTGATTATCCTCATCAAGCCACAAATTATCCGCACGCCCGAAGATGGGCGCGCGATTACCGAAGAATTGCGCGGTAAGCTCAGGACTCTGGAGCCTTTCCGGACCGAAGGGCGCATTCCTTGACGCAGGTGCCGTTTGGCATGAAACCCCGCCAAACGCGCTTGAGTTGACAGCAGGCGATCGGCGCGTTCAATCGATCGGTCGTGACCCGAATGACACTTGTGAGACTGATTTTTGCCCGCTGATCTCTCTGCTGCAAACTGGCCTGGCCCCTTGAACGGCATTCGCGTGCTCGATTTCACCCGCGTGCTGGCAGGCCCCGCCGCAGCGCAGGCACTTGCTGATCTCGGTGCCGAAGTCATCAAGGTCGAACCGCCGGGTGACGGCGACGATACCCGCACGTTCCCGCCGTTCGAGCAGGGGCACAGTGTCTATTTCCTTGGGATCAACCGCGGCAAGAAAAGCATCGTCATCGATCTGAAGACCGGACAGGGCGTGGCGCTTGCCCGCGATCTAGCGGCCAAATCGGACATACTGATCGAAAATTACCGGCCCGGCGTCATGGACCGGCTGGGGCTCGGCTATGAAACGCTGTCGACGGTCAACCCGCGGCTGATTTACTGCGCGATCTCGGGCTTCGGGATGACCGGTCCGCTGCGCGATGCACCCTCGTTCGACATCGTCACGCAGGCGCTCTCGGGCGCGTTCAGCGTGAATGGCGAGCGGGACCGCGCGCCGACGCGGCTGGGCATTCCGCTGGGCGATCTGGTCGGTGGGATCAACGGTCCGATCAGCGTATTGGCGGCATTGTATGAGCGCACGGTGACGGGACGCGGCCGCTTGATCGATGTCAGCTTGCTCGACGGGCTGATGGGGATGATGGCCTATGTGCCGCAGGTGGCCTTGATGAGCGGCGAAAACCCCGTGCCACAAGGCAATCCGCATCCCAACCTTGTGCCCTATGGCGTGTATCCGGCAGCGGACGGGCTTATGGTGATTGCTTGCCTGTCGAACAGTTTCTGGGGCAATATATGCCGCGCGCTCGGCCTCGATGATCTGATCGACGATGATCGCTATGCGACGATCGAGCAGCGCCGGATCAACCGCGACGACGTCGATGACCTCATCGGGCGACGCACCATCGCCTATAATTTTGCCGAACTCGACGCGCTGCTGACCGCGCATCAGGTTCCGCATGCGCCGATTCTGGGTGTGCACGATGCCTTGACGCAGCCGCAAGCAGTGGCGCGCGAAATGGTGGTGGAGACCGAACATGCCGCGCTCGGCACGATCAAGATCGTCAACCGCTCGATCAAATGGCCCGGTGAAATGCAAGCGGTGCCCGAAGCGCCTCCCGTGCTGGGCCAGCATACCGATGCGGTATTGGCTGATATACTGGGTCTGGACGCGGAGCGGATTGCTGCTTTGCGCGAAGCTAAAGTCGTTTCGTAAGCGCGAGCACCGTTTCCGCCCATTCGGCGCGGCAGATCAGCAGATCGGGCATATAAGTGTCGGCCCGATTGTAGACCAGCGCCGCCCCATCGGCGCGACTGACATGCAGCCCATATGCCGCCGCAACCGCGACCGGTGCGCAACTGTCCCATTCATATTGCCCGCCGGTATGCAGGTATATTTCGGCCTCGCCACGAACGATTGCCATGGCCTTGGCACCTGCACTGCCCATCGGGATCAAGTCTGCGCTGATGGCTTCGGCGACCGCAAGCGCTTCCTTTGCGGGGCGACTGCGACTGACAACCATGCGCGGCGGCGTTTGGGCAGCAGCAATCGGCGTTGGCCGGTCCGAGCGAAAGACAAGGTTCAGAGCCGGCAATGCAACAGCACCCACTGTTGCAACACCATCGACGGCAAGCGCGACGTGAACGGCCCAGTCGGTCCGCCCGCGTCCTTGTATGTCTTTCTCGCCATATTCGCGGGTGCCATCGACCGGGTCGATGATCCATACCCGCGATTTGGATAGCCGCGCGTCGGTGTCCTTGCTTTCTTCGGACAGCAGGCCGTCGTCGGGCCGCGCTTCGGCAATGGCGTGGATCAGATACTGGTTGGCGGTCTGGTCGCCTGATTTGCCGAGCGACTTGCCCGTCGTGACGCCGCAATCGCGAACCTGAATTAGCAATTTGCCCGCAACGGTGGCGAGGTGCGCGGCGAGTTCGGCATCGGTCATTTAAGCGGCATGATCCGGCCGATAATATAATCGGCGGCTTCGGTAGGCGTCATTTCGACCGTGTTCACGCGGATTTCGGGCGTCACCGGTGCTTCATAGGGGCTGTCGATCCCCGTGAAATTCTTGAGCTGTCCGCCGCGCGCCTTTTTATACAGTCCTTTGACATCGCGCGCTTCGGCCACCTCGATCGGCGTTTCGACGAAAATCTCGACGAACTCGCCGTCGGGCAACATCGCACGTACCATGTCGCGTTCGGCACGGAACGGCGAGATGAATGCGGTGAGCACGATCAGCCCGGCATCGGCCATCAGCCTGGCGACTTCCCCCACGCGGCGGATATTTTCGATGCGGTCGGTCTCGGTAAAGCCCAGATCCTTGTTGAGGCCGTGGCGGACATTGTCGCCATCGAGCAGGAACGTATGCCGGTTCATCAGCGCGAGCCGTTTTTCGACTTCGTTGGCAATCGTCGATTTGCCTGATCCGCTCAGCCCCGTGAACCAGAGCACTTTGGCTTTCTGATTCTTGAGGCTAGCATGCGCGTCGCGGCCGATGTCGGTCGCCTGCCAGTGGACATTCTGCGCGCGACGCAAACTGAAATGCAGCATCCCCGCGCCAACGGTATGATTGGTGATCTTGTCGATCAGGATGAAACCACCGAGCGCATGATTGTCGGCATAAGGCTCGAACACGATCGGCTTGTCCGTCGCGATTTCCGCAACGCCGATTGCGTTCAGCTCAAGCGTTTTGGCCGCAAGGTGCGCCATATCGTTGACGTTGACCGTGTATTTCGGTGCCTGCAGTGTCGCCGAAACCATCTGCGTGCCAAGCTTCAGCCAATAAGCGCGTCCGGGAACGAGCGCTTCTTCGGCCATCCACACGATTGTGCTCTCGAACCGGTCGGAAACTTCGGGCGGCGCGTCTGCGGCGGCAATCACGTCACCGCGTGAACAATCGATCTCGTCGGCAAAGCACAGCGTCACCGATTGGCCAGCCACAGCGCTGTCAAGGTCGCCGTCCAGCGTCACGATCCGGCTGATTGTCGTCGTCTTGCCCGACGGTAGCACGCGGATCGTATCGCCCGGCCGAACCACGCCCGTGACAATCTGCCCGCTGAACCCGCGGAAATCGAGATTGGGGCGATTGACCCATTGCACGGCCATGCGCAACGGCTTCGCCTGATCGGCGTCGTTGTCGAGCACCACAGTCTCGAGATGCGCCATCAGCGGCGCGCCGTGATGCCACGGCATGTTCGGCGATTCCGTCGTGATATTGTCGCCCTTGAATCCCGATATCGGAATCGCGGTAAAATCGCTGATGCCAATCGCAGTCGCAAACGCCGCGTAATCGTTCACGATCGCATCGTATTTCGCCCGATCGTAATCGATCAGGTCCATCTTGTTGACTGCCAGCACGATGTTGCGGATGCCGAGCAGCTTGGCGAGATAGCTGTGCCGTCGCGTCTGGACGAGAACGCCTTTGCGCGCATCGATCAGGATCACGGCGAGATCGGCCGTGGATGCCCCCGTAACCATGTTGCGCGTATATTGTTCGTGTCCCGGGCAATCGGCAACGATGAACTTGCGCTTTTCGGTCGCGAAAAAGCGGTAGGCAACGTCGATCGTGATGCCCTGCTCGCGCTCGGCTCGCAGGCCATCGGTGAGCAGCGCGAGGTCGACGGCGCCGCCGGTGGTGCCCTGCTTGACGCTGTCGCGCTTGACCGCGGCGAGCTGGTCCTCGTAGATCTGGCGGGTGTCGTACAGGAGGCGCCCGATGAGGGTCGACTTGCCGTCGTCGACGCTGCCGCAGGTCAGCAGGCGCAGCAGCTCCTTGCGCTGGTGACGCTCGAGGTAGGTGTCGATGTCGACGCCATCGAGCGGATCATAGGCCTTGTGCGGGTCGTGCGTGGCCATCAAAAGTAGCCCTCCTTCTTCTTCTGTTCCATGCTGCCGGCCTCGTCGTAATCGATGAGCCGACCCTGGCGCTCGGAGTGGGTGGCGACCAGCATCTCTTCAATAATCTGCGGGACGGTGGTCGCGGGGCTCTCGACGGCGCCGCTCAGCGGGTAGTCGCCGAGGGTGCGAAAGCGGACGGTGCGCAGGCTCGGGGTCTCGTCGAGACGCAGGCGCATGCGGTCGTCGTCGACGACGATGATCGTGCCATCGCGGACGATCGAGGGGCGCGGCGCGGCGAAGTAGAGCGGGGTCAGCGGGATCTGCTCGAGGTGGATGTAGAGCCACACGTCGAGCTCGGTCCAGTTGCTGAGCGGGAATACGCGGATGCTCTCGCCCGGGTTGACCTTGCCATTATAAAGATTCCACAATTCGGGGCGCTGGTTCTTCGGGTCCCACTGCATCTGGCGGTTGCGGAACGAGTATACGCGCTCCTTGGCCCGCGCCTTCTCCTCGTCGCGCCGCGCGCCGCCGAAAGCCGCGTCGTAACCACCGGCCTTGAGCGCCTGGACCAGCGCCTGGGTCTGCATCGCGGCGCTGTATTGCGGGGTCGGGAAATCGAAGGGGTTCATGCCCTCGGCCAGCGCTTGCTCGTTTGTATAGACGATCAGGTCGAGGCCGTGCTGCTTGCAAAAGCTGTCGCGGTAATCGAGGAGGTCGCGAAAGTCCCAGGTCGTGTTGATGTGGAGCAGCGGGAACGGCGGGCGCGCGGGGTAAAACGCCTTGCGCGCGACGTGCAACATGCAGGCGCTGTCCTTGCCGCCGGAGAACAACAATACGGGGCGCTCGAACTCGGCGACGACCTCGCGGATGATGTGTATGCTCTCGGCCTCGAGCTGGCGCAGGTGGGTGAGGTTCATGTCTTCTCTCTCATGAGGTCGAGGACGGCCTCGGCGCAGCCCCAGGAGAGGGTGACGCCAGCGCCGCCGTGGCCATAGTTGTGAATGATGCGGCCGTTCGCGCGGGCCTCGGTCTCGAGGCGCAGAGGGGTGCGCGCGGGTCGGAGGCCGACGGCCACGGAGAGCACGCGGGCGTCGGCGAGGCGGGGCTCGAGGGCGGCGCAGCGGTCGATGATCGCGCGGGTCAGGGCGGGGTCGGGGATGCGGTCCTCGAGGTGGGGCTCGGACGATCCGCCGAGCACGACGTCGCGGCTGCGCGGGACGATGTACGTGATCGCGGGGCCGCTGTGCTCGTCGATCCATACGCGGGTCAGGCCCGGGTTCTCGACGCGGACGACCTGGCCGCGCACGGGGTGTAGCAGGCGGTCGCCGGCGAGCTCGCGGGCGCCGAGGCCGGCGCAATTGATCACGCGCGGGCACTCGCGCAGGGCCTCGTCGAGGCTGGTGATCGCGCGGCGTTCGACGCGGGCTCCGAGCGCGAGGGCGCGGGCATGCAGCCACTCGAGATAGATGGGAGTCTCGACGACGGCGGTCGTGAAGACGTGGCCAAAACCGTGGCCGGGTGGGAGCAGCTCGGGGGCGGCGAGCTCGAAGCGCTCGGCCGCGGTCGACCAGCCGGGGGCCTGGACCGGATGGGGATAGACCTCGAGCGCGTCGCGGCGCAGGACGCCGGTGGCCGGGTCGTCCATGAGAGATTGAAAGCGGCGCAGGCTGGCGGAGGCGAGGCGGATGACCTGGTCCTCGGGGTAGGCGTGGTAGGGGTACCAGAACGCGGCGGCGACGGCCGAGGTCGTGCCCTCGCCGAGCTCTCGCGCGGCGACGCGAACGGCGTGTCCGGCCTCTGCCAGCACGATCGCGGCGCTCAGGCCCGCAACGCCGCCGCCGATTACAAGCACGTCGTGCCCCGCTCCCATGGCCGGCGAGGCTTGTAGCACGGGGCCGCGGTCGTGGGGCCTCCGGCCACCACCGCATCACCCATCACCGCTGGCCGACGTGCATCGGAGCCATTGGGGGCTACAGGCGACTCGTGCGGTGCATCACGGTATTGGAGGCGCGACGCGCAAACGGAGACCATGTTTGCGCAGATGCGCGATACACCGCGATACACCGCGATAAGCCACGATACGTGAGGTCGTGGGTGTGGTTTCCATTTTGGGCTTGTGGCGACTGCGACAATCTGTCTACGGTTCATGGTGAAGTCCCGTCTTTCTCGCGCAGGAGCGCCACGAATGCTGAAGCCGAATCTTGACCGTGCTCGCTCGCTCTTCCCGTGGGCCCTGGCTTTCGGGACATGTCTCGTCGGGGTGACCGTGCGCGCGGCGCCGGAGGCCGAGCTGCGAGCGCCGCACGGCGTGCGCGCCGACCCGCGGCCGGTGCCGCCGGGGCTGCTCAAGGATGTGGATCCGTCGCCGCAGTTCGGCGCGGCGAAGAGCAACGTCTTTTATCTCAATTATGACGGCGTGACGATCCAGTACAACGGCCAGGAGGACGACTCGTCGCAGAACATCAGCCAGTTCCAGGACTTCGCGATGAGCTATCAGCCGTACGGGGACGGCGCGAAGCGGGCGGCCAGCAGCCAGGCGGTCAAGGCCGACTGGTCGAAGTACAACGTGGTGATCACGGAGACGCGGCCGGGCGGCGGCAATTATACGATGTGCGTCAATTCGCCGACGAACCCGTTCGGCGGCGGGGTGCTGGGCATCGCCCCGCTCGACTGCGACGACAACCAGGCCCGCAACATCGTGTTCGCGTATCACAGCGCGAACGACGATTTCCCGGCGGCGACGCAGGCGACGACGATGAGCCAGGAGATCGCGCACGCGTTCGGCCTCGAGCACGTCAAGGAGCCCAACGACATTATGAACCCGTACAACGGGGGCGGGGATCCGGCGTTCCTCGACCAGTGCTTCACGCTCGACGCGGGCGGCGGGCAGATCCTGTGTAATAACCAGCACAACATGTTCTGCGTGGGGTCGCAGAACTCGCACCAGGAGCTGGTGTGGCTGTTCGGACAGAGCGCGCCGGACCTGGTGCCGCCGACGGTCAACATCAGCTTCCCCGGCGACGGCCAGATCTTCGACGCCGGCGCGAGCTTCACGGTCACCGCGGAGGCCAACGACGACGTCGGCGTGACCACGGTCGAGATCTTCATCAACGACACCTCGACGGTCGTCGACCCGAACCCGCCGTACAGCCAGCCGGTGCAGGGCATCCCGGCCGGCACGTACACGGCATACGCGGTCGCCACCGACCCGAGCCTCAACAAGACGCAGAGCGCGACGGTGACGTTCACCGTGGTCGAGGGCGCGGGGACGACGGACCCGACGACGGACCCGACGACGGACCCGACAACGGACCCGACCTTCCCGACGACCGACCCGAGCGGCGATCCGACCGCCGATCCGCCGACCACCGGGGCCGGCACCGACAGCAACGGCGCGACCGGCTTCGACAGCGAGCCGACCGGCGGCGCCGAGGTCGGTGGCGAGGGCTCGGCGAGCGACGGCTCGGGCAGCGCGCCCCCCTTCGAGTCCGGCCCCGCGCTCCCGCCCGACTACGGCCAGGACGGCGAGGGCGACGGCTGCAGCGTCACACCGCGACCTGTCCCGACGGCCAGCCTGCTGATGCTGGTGCTTGCGCTGGTCGGACGCCGCCGCCGCACCGCGTGAGCGGGGCGCGGACCCGGCGAGGGCGAGGGGATCCGCGTCGTGGTGGCGCGCCGGAGGGCGCGCCGCGATGACGCGACGACGCGATGACGCGACGACGCGATGACACGGCGGCGCGCGACGGGGGCGACCGCGCGGCTCAGGGGTGCTTGACGGTGACGCGGACGCTCGCGGACTTCGGGAGCGTGATGACGCCCTCGGCGAGGATCTTGTTGCCGTCGCGGACCTGGAGGTCGTGCTTGCCGGGGCCGAGGTCGAGGTCGCTGAGCGGGGCGGTGCCGGCGTAGCGACCGTCGACGAACACGCTGCCGCGGCCGTCCTCGATGGTGACGCTGAGCTTGCCGTCGGGGCCCTTGCGCTTGGCCTTGAGCTGCTTGGCCGACACCGACTTGTCGGGCTCCCACTTGGCGCCCTTGACGGCCTCCATGCATAAGCCACTGGCGTCGCTGCAGGCGGCCTGCGCGGGCGTCGAGAACGATACGAGCGAGGCGAGGAGGACGAGGATGAAGGGGGTGCGCGTGGACATCGTTTTTAAAATTCCTGTTCGGGGGGGTCAGGTGCCGGATCAGAAGCGGCCGGTGAGGACCAGGCCGACGGTGCCGCGTCCGAACGAGGGCACGATCATGGCGGCGCTGTCGGACTCGCCGCCGCCGTTGTCCGCGCGGTACTTCTTGCGCTTCTTGACGCCGACGACGAGCAGGGCGATGCCGGCGGCGAGGCCGACCGCGCCGACCGCAGCGCCGGCGTAGGTCAGGGTGTTGCCGCGCTTGCCCTTGGCGTCGATGTCGGGGCTCTGCATGTCGAACGTGGCCTGATCGATCTCGCCGCTCTTGACCTTCTTGGCGAGGGCGTCGATGTCCTTCTGGGCGCCTGCGGCGGAGGCGATCCCGAAGCCCATGAGGCCGATGCCGCCGACGCCGACGAGGGTGAGCACGGAGCCGGCGGCGATCAGGCCGCGGCCGTCCTTGGGGGCCTTCTTGCGCGTCTTCTCCTTCGTGTCGTCGCTGTCGGTCTCGGCGGGGGCCTCGACCTTCTTGTCGAGGTTGGCGATCGCGGCCTCCGAGGCGGCGAGGACCTTCTGGGCGCGGCCGATCTCGGCGCCGATGTCACCGCTGGCGACGACCTCCCACTCCGGGTCGACGCGCGCGTCCTGCAGGAAGTAGAGGATGTCGAGGCCGATGCTCGCGCGCTCGATCGCCGACTCGAGGTCGGACTTCGACTTGGCCTGGTCGCCCGCGGCCTTGTAGGCCTCGGCGGCGTCGATGTAGAGCACGGGGTCGCTGCGCTTGCCGGCCTCCTCGCTCAGGACCTCGGCGGCGTCGCTCGCGTTGCCGGACTTGAGCAGGCCCGCGGCCCGCTCCTGGATCGGCTTGCGGTCGCTGCTGGCCTGCGACGCCGTGACCTTGCCTTCGTCGGCGAACAGCGCCAGCGGAGCAGCCTGCGCCGGCAAGGCGCCAGCGGGCATCGACACGGCCAGCAATGCCGCGAGCATGCGCGAGCGGGGACGCGAGAGATTCGAGACGGACATCGCCGCCACGCTACCAGCGGAGGGCCCGCGACGACAACCACGGGCGTTGTGGGGCGTGGCCCCCCGGCCGCCGAGGTGGCACCGCTGTCACTGCGGTCTACTTCCCCCGCGCGTGGCTTTCGCCTACAGTACAGTGGTGCGACCGCGCAGCCTTCGACCCCCAGCCTGGTGTAGATCCCTCGCCTGGGCGGCGCTGCTGGTCATTCCGGCGCTGTTTGGCTGTTATGACGGCCCGGGCGAGCTCGAGCCGGCGCCCGGGCAGCCCGGCGGGCTGTGCCTCGAGCCGCAAAACGTCTGCGATGAGGTGTTTTGGACCTGCGAGCCGGTGGGCAGCTTCTGCTACAACCCCGGCGTTCCGTGCCAGGGGGTGCTGTGCGGCGGTCATGGCAGCTGCGAGGAGGACCCGGGGTCCGGGCTGCCGACGTGCGTGTGCGAGCCGGGCTACAGCACCGCCGAGTACTCGTTGCTGTGCTTACCGCCGTGAGCGTGTGTGGCGGGGCGCCGGCTGCGATATGCTCGCGCCGGTCATGGCCTCGCTGATGTTTCGTCTGCTCAGTCGTCCCCTGCGCTTGCCGGCCTTCCTCGGTCCGACGCCGAGCCCGGAGGACCCGCAGATCTTCCGCTTCCACGGGGAGCGGGCGCCGATCGTCAGCGACGTGGTGCGGCGGGTCGTTCAGCACCACGCCTGCGACCCGGAGCGGCTGCTGCACATCCTCAACGAGGCGGCCAACGCGGAGGTGCGGCGGCTCGCGAGTCAGGGCGACATGGAGGCGAGCGACGCGCTGGGCTCGTGGAAGCGGCTGGTGCGGCGGCTCGGCAAGATGGACGAGGACGAGCGACGCGAGGCGCTGCGCGAGAAGGTCCGCGACATGACCGAGGACATCGCGGGGAACTTCGACTCGCGGGTGTACGGGCTGGCGACGAGGCTGGTGCCGAACGTGCTCACGGCGATCATGAACCCGCGGGCGATGCCCCAGCAATTGCTGTCCGGGTTTCGACCGCTCGACGCGTTGATCACGACGGAGGGGCCGGTCGAGAAGCTGCGCCGGCTGGCGAAGGTCGGCACGCTGGTGCTGGTGCCGACGCACTCGTCGAACCTCGACTCGATCGCGCTCGGCTACGTGCTGATGCGCGAGCGCCTGCCGCCGATGGTGTACGGCGCCGGCAAGAACCTGTTCTCGAACCCGCTGCTGAGCTTCTTCATGCACAACCTCGGGGCCTATCGCGTCGATCGCAGGATCACGGCGCAGCTGTACAAGGAGGTGCTCAAGACCTACTCGTGCATGATGATCGAGCGCGGCTATCACTCGCTGTTCTTTCCGGGTGGGACGCGCGCGCGCTCGGGGCTGGTCGAGCGCCGGCTCAAGCTCGGGCTCGCCGGCACCGGCGTCGAGGCGTTCGCCCGCAACCAGGCGCGGGGCATCACGCGACCAGTGTACTTCGTGCCGGCGACCCTCAACTACGCGCTGGTGCTCGAGGCGGAGACGCTGATCGAGGACCACCTCAAGGGGGCGGGCCAGGGCCGCTACATCATTGAGGACGACGAGTCCTCGCGGCTCGATCGCGTGTACGCGTTCCTCACCAAGCTGACGCAGCTGCGCTCGGCGATGGTGCTGCGCTTCGGCGAGCCGATGGACCCGTTCTGTAATCCCATCGACGATGGGGGCCGGTCGATCGCGCCGTCGGGCAACCCGGTCGACCCGGCGAGCTACGTGAAGTACCACGGGGTCGCGACGGTCGACCCGGCGCGCGACGCCGGCTACACGCGCGAGCTCGGCGAGGCGATCGCCCGCGAGTATCAGCATGAGGTGGTGATCTTGTGGACGCAGCTGGTCGCGCACATTTTGTATCGCCAGCTGGTGCACGCGACGCCGGAGCTCGATCTGTTCGGGCGCCAGCGCGTGCGCGGGCAGGTCGGGATGCCGCGCGCGCAGCTCGAGGCGGAGGTCGGACAGGCCCGCGACCGCCTGCTCGACTTCGCGGCCCAGGGGCGCGTGCACGTCGGCCCGGTGCTGCGCACGATGCCCGCGGATCACATCGTCGCCGAGGCGCTGGCGGCGTGGAACGGCTATCACACCAAGCCGGTCGCGCGGGCGGTCGGCGGGGACGTCATGATCGAGGATCCGAACCTGCTGCTGTTTTATCAGAACCGCCTGGTGCCGTTCGCGGAGGACCTGGCGACCCCGGAGACGGCCGCGGCGGCGCGCACGATCGCGGCGCTGGGAGGTCGGGCGTGACCACGATCGATACGACGGGCAGGGACGCGAAGATCGCGGTGGTCGGCGGCGGGAGCTTCGGCTGGGGGCTGGCCCTCGCGGCCGAGCGAGCCGGTCGTGAGGTGCTGCTGTGGAGCCGCCGGCCGCAACGCGAGGGCACGACGAAGATCCAGCTGGTGTCGTCGCTGGCCGAGCTGGCGCGCGCCGAGCTGGTGTTCTTCGCGGTGCCGTCGCCGGTGATGCCGGCGCTGGCGCGCGAGCTCGGGGCGCACCTCGACGGGGGGCACTACCTCGTGCACGTCAGCCGCGGGATCGTCGGCGACGAGCTGCAGACGCTGTCGCAGGTGCTGCGCACGTGCACGCCGTGTCGCCGCGTCGGCGCGCTGGCGGGGCCGCTGGTGGCCCAGGCGCTCGCGGACGGGGCGCTCGGCGGAGGGATCGTAGCGAGTCGGTTCCCGGAGGTCCATACGGCGGTGCGCGAGGCGATCGGCGGCGATCGACTGCGGATCTACAGCACCGATGATCTCGTCGGGGCGGAGTTCGCGTCGACGGCGGTCGGCCTGCTGGCGATGGCCGTCGGCTTCGCGCAGGGCGTCGGGCTCGGGCCGGCGACGCTGGCGGTGATGACCTCGCGCGGGATGTCCGAGTGCACGCGGATCGGCGTGGCGCTCGGCGGACGCAGCGAGACGTTCACCGGGCTCGCGGGCTATGGCGATCTGCTGGCGGCGGTCGCCGGGGACGGCCGCCCGGAGCTCGCGGTCGGCCGGCAATTGGCCGCGGGCGTGCCGCTGGCCGAAATAGGTCAGCAGGTCGGCGCGTACATCGAGGGCCTCGACAGCGCGCGCAGGATCGCCGCATATGCGCGGCGAAACGGGACGCGCGCGCCGCTGGTGTCGATGTGCGCGGAGGTCTTCGAGGGGCGCATGAGTAGCGCCGAGGTCATGGCAGCGTTGATGCGTCGGCAGGTCGGGGCCGAGTGAGCGCGGCCGGTGGGCGCCGGCTCATCGTCAGCTCGAGCGGGTCGACGAAGGGCAGGCGCACGGTGAAGCAGCTGCCGGTGCCTGGCTCGCTCTCGACCTCGACGGTGCCGCCGAGTATGTCGGTGAAGGCCCGGGTGATCGCCAGGCCGAGGCCGGTGCCGCCGAAGCGGCGCGCGGTCGAGGCGTCGGCCTGCGAGAAGGCCTGAAACAGCTGGGTGATCTGCGCGGCGGTCATGCCGATGCCGGTGTCGGAGACGGTGAACTGGACCCGGCCCGCGAAGCCGTAGGAGCGCTCGACGGTCAGGCGGATCACGCCCTGCTCGGTGAACTTCGCGGCGTTGCTGAGCAGGTTGAGCAAGATCTGGCGGATCTTGGTCAGGTCGGCGTGCACGAAGCCGAGCGAGGCGGGGCACTCGACGACGATGCGGTTGCCCTTGCGGGCCAGCAGCGGGCGCACGGTGTCGATCACGGTCTCGATCATATCGGCGATGTCGAAGGTCTCGAGGTGGATGTCCATGCGACCGGCCTCGATCTTCGAGAGGTCGAGGATGTCGGAGATCAGGCCGAGCAGGTGCTTGCCGGCGAACTG
>JAYTAP010000070.1:0-20111 GCA_043737475.1 Sphingomonas sp. | reverse complement strand
CATCCGCGCGGTGCTGAATGACGCGCTCGAGAGCGCCGACGACGAGGACAACATCGCGCCACTGAGGCGCATTCTCGCGCACCTCGCTTCGGCGCCGCAGGCTTCACTCGGGCAAAGCTAGTTAAGTAGGCAAGGGGAAACCAGTCCGTCCGCTTATGTCGGTGGCAGCGCGCACAATGCCTTCTGGTCAGAATGGCCGCTTTGGCAACCGCGAGTGACTCGATCGAATGACCGATAAGGTGTCGGAAGCGGATATCGAAAGCCTTGTCCCGACTCGCGGCAGAGTTTTCTAAATTTGTCTGTTGTTCATCAAGCAGTGTGGCAAGCGCAGCCGACGATCCGACAACGGGCGAGCGGTGATGTGTTAGAAAGCATGCTTTATCTTAAAGGTTCATAATGCCCGAGGAATATGCGCACGGTCGCCGCGATGGACTGCGAATGGCTCTGGCCATTCTACACGCGGAAGAAGCAAAGTGGGCTGCGTTGCTGGGAGAAAGCCGGTCGTGGCGGACGAACGCCATCCGCGAAGTCCGTTACAAGGCATTGCAGGTCGCTCAGCAGCGGATACGCACCGTGCTAAACCGCCTTACGCCCAAGCACACTGAAAGCATTGATCCCGACTTAGCATCGGCGCTCGACGAAATCGGGCTGTGACCGTATCCGGTGTTGAAAGCGTCAGGGCCAGGATGTTGCCGCTGCTCGCTGGACGCGCGGCTGACGCAACCCTCTGCCCGAGCGAAGTAGCTCGAGCGCTGACGGTTGAAAACAAGGGCGTTATGGTTCGCAAACGATGTCATCACTGTCGCGGTCCATGTCCGCCCGATAACCGGGCTCCCCGGCGAAAATCGACACGGCTACCCGTCGATTGTAGGCGCCGCCCACGCCTTGATCGGCGAGGCTTTTTCGCGCGCGGTCATCACACCGGATGTAACGACTGCCGAGCAGGTGCAGTAGCGGTATCGCGATCGGCTGTTGCAGCTTGGCCTTGATCCATGGTTTCACCCATCCGTGGCGATCCAGCGTCGAGGTGCAAAGGGCATGCTCGAGGGAGCCGAAGTGATCCGGCCCGGCAATCTGCTGTGGACCGATTCTCGGATAACGTATCTGCGGCTCAACACCGATACGCAGCACCTCGCTTATGGTTGAGGCGCGGTTAGACCGATGCGCCTGCTGGCTTCAGGCAGGGGTTAGCGAACAGCAACCGGGTGCAGGACATCCTCACGCGTCATTTCACAGCCGGTCGCAGCGGCAACGAAGTGCTGGCCTTGGCGCGGGCAGAGGCTCGAGCATCCGGACATGATCCGTCGATCTATTGCCATCCGATCGGTTTGCATGGTCATGGCGCCGGGCCTCCCACCGGTTACTGGGACAACCAGAACCCGGTTCCACATAGCAACGCTTCGATCAACGCCAATATCGCATGGTCAATCGAGCTGACCTCTTATGCTGCCGTTTCCGAATGGGCGGCCAACGGGTCGATTTCCGGACTGAAGAAAACGCCATCTTCGACGGCAATATGGTGCGCTACATCGATGGACGCCAAACCAAACTCACTTTGATTCCATCCGAGCCATGATAATCTGTCGATCGATGATAGGAGACCAATCGCTACCGCGGACATTGCAGTCATTTCGCTCTTTCCTTTCACGCGCCTGTCGCTGCCGTTTGTTCGTAAGTGTCCGGTCTGACCCGTCTTTTTCTTCGAAAGTCTTCATTTCTGTCATCGCCGACATGCCATCGGCGTAGCCGGTGGGATCGGGCTCGGAGAACAGGCCGAGACCAGGGCCATATGGAGGAAACTGGGTTTGATGTGCGAGCGTATACGCTGGTCAATGCCGGCGTTGCGCTACACAGCGCCGACGACAAATGGCGTGTCGGACTTTACGCAAAGAACCTGTTCAATACTTGCTATTGGTCTTCCGTTGACGTGCTGACTGACACAGTATTTCGAACACCGGGGATGGCACGGACATACGGGTTGCGCCTCAGCTTAAAATATTGAATGTGCAGTGGCGTGGTGGCCACCGCCACCCGCCGAAGGGCGCTTGCCAAGTGTTTCTGTGTCTAGACCCTGCACTGCGGCCGTTGGAATGCTGGCTCGCGCTGTTGTGAGACCATGTCCTGAGCCCGCTGGTGTTGGCCAGGAAAGTGTGTGGGCCTTTCCTCGACCCGCAATCGCTCAGCTAATCGACGCGCGCATCCAGATCGAGCATTGCGGGCGGATTATCGCGGACACGCGGTTGGCTGTCCGCACGATCGAGACAAGCCACCCGCCGAGCTATTACATCCCGCGCAGCGACATCGCACCTGACGCACTGCGCCGCGCCGAGGGGAGTTCTTTTTGCGAGTGGAAGGGTGCGGCAATTTACTGGGACGTGGTTGTCGATGGCATTGTGCTACCTCGTGTCGGCTGGAGCTACGCCAATCCGACCACGGCCTTCGCCATCCTGAAGGATTATGTCGCTTTCTACGCAGCGCCGTTCGATCGGTGCAGCGTCGACGGTGAGACCGTGAGCCCGCAAGCGGGCGGCTTTTATGGCGGCTGGATTACGTCGCGTGTGACGGGGCCATTTAAGGGCGGTCCCGAAAGCCGCGGGTGGTGATGCGGGTAGCACTTTTCCTGAAAATCAGGATCCCGTCTGGCCCCCTCGCAGTCGTGGCAGCTTCCCATATAAGCAAATATAATCTTGCCCGCTGTTCGCGTCATCGATCTCGAAACCACAGGGTCGCATCCGCCCGCACTCGATGTCTGTGAGGTCCGCTGGCAAGACGTGGTCATGTCGCGCGAAGACTTTCGGACAGCGATGCCGAAAATCAGGTACCAATGTTGTCCCAAATCGAGACTCCATGGGACTGACTCAACGTCGCGAATCGTGTAGTACCGAATGATCACTCAACAGGCAGGAAATTTCGATGAAATCTTTGTTCATGGCACTCGCCGCAGCGGGTGCTGCTCTCGCAGCGCCGGCCACCGCGGCAACAGTAAACCTCGATGGGATGACAAATGCGTCTCTTGATGGTTCCAACGCGGTTTCGGTTGCCTTGGCTCCTGGTACTTACCGGCTGACTTTCACAAACGCCGCGTTCGCCGCCTTCAGCCGCTTTTCAGGCGAGGCAGGATGTGACGCATTTGGTGGTAATTGCTCACAGGGTTTTGAAAATAGCGCTCGTTACATCATCGGCGCGACAACCTTCTTGTTCGGCGACGGTGCCGGCACCGGTGGAATCGGCCCCGTATCGGGCGGCGCATATTATGACACGGCAGCCCGCTCTTTTGCGAACTCTGGCAAATATTCGACGCTGTTCACCTTGGCAGCGCCGTCCACCGTCGGTTTCTTCATCTATGACGATAATCTGAGCGACAATCGCTTCGGTATTTCACTTGCGGTCTCCGCCGTTCCCGAGCCTGCTCAATGGACTATGATGATTGCGGGCTTCGGCATTGTCGGCGTTGCCGCCCGCCGCCGCCGTAGCGCCGGACGCCGCGTCACCGCTTAATATTTAACGACGACCGTCAAAGGGCCTCGCTTTCAAGGAGAGCGAGGCCCTTTTTATTTTCGAAATGATGCGAGGCGCTAATTATCGACTCTGAGACCCAGGAAAACTTGGGTTCGCTGTGGTGGACATTCCCGATTTGATCGGTGCCACCCACTGACTGATCAGGCAAATCGTTCAGCGTTTAATATTGCGGCGTTTGCATTGCTGGAACTTGGTCGGAAACCTTGATCAGGGTGATCGGGGACGCCTGCCCGCGTGGGGCAACGATCAATCTCGTAAGCAAGCTTTGGCAGATTTTTTGGCTAAGCCTTCTTCACGGTTAACAAAGCCGCTGCGCTTGCTGGCCCGGTAAAGGATAGCTTCTTGAATAAACGGATGCAACCGCGCGACGCCGCTGAACCCGTCAACATCTGCTATGTTGTTCGGACGGTCGTTGACAGAGCTGTGTCCGCTCGTTGAAACCTGCCATCTGTTAATTCCCAAATCATGACTGTAAAATCTGAAAGTCCGCGAGGGCATATCTCGAACGGTCAGGGGCTATTTTCGGATGTCGATTTGTCCAGCTTGGTTGCGCGAGCGCAACTGCGCTTCCGCTTGGGCAATAGCATCCGGAAGGCGTGCCGCCGTCAATCGACCGGCGTACGACGGGCCATCGTTCCACCGGACGCCAGTCGGAACATCTGGCACAATCCCGCTCACCTCATTGCTGCCATCACGCCGCAGCCTCACGCAATTTGGCATCTCCAGTTTTGCGCCGCTGTTCTTCAGCGTGACAGGGTTGTTGCCATAAAGATGACCGCACCCGGCACCACCCGTTCGTGTTCCCATAACGATTGCAGCATCGTTATCGCGAAGGAGCGACGCGAACTGTTCCGCCGCCGACCATGTTTCATCATCGACGAGCACGATCACCGGGCCATCCCAAACCGACTCTCGATACGGAAACTGCGCCGGACCGAAAACGTCGGTGGCCCAGCGCTGCTTCGACGCTGCACCGATGGGACGCGTCGGCAAGAGTCCGGTCGTGAAACCGGCACTGACGAGACGCAGACAGCTTGCAGCGACGCAGGGTCTAAGCCCCTTCGAGATTCGCTCCGCGCTTTCGGCATAACCGAACAACGGCTGCCGATTATCGGGCCTCTGTCCCGACGCTTCCTTGCGCAACTTGGCGGACAAGTCGCGCCAACGGTCAGCTATGGCGTCGCTAGGCCTAACCAAGATGCGCGCTGATTCGAGCGTGACGGGGGAAATAATCCGCGCGGCGGCTTCGGTCCAGTCAATGCCGCCGCCGTTCCGCGTCAGGTCTACCAGCAACACATCCGCATGAGCGGCCTTCAGCCGCTCGACAGATGCGATCATGCTCCGGGTCATCACGGCGAAGATCTCGGTAAGGAGCCGGTCGCTGCACGCGTCGTTGCAAGGCTTGTCGACAGCAATCCGCACATTTGCGACAGCCTGTTTGCAGGCGTCGGGATAACCTTCTGGCGAGAATACCCCGATACGAAGGACACCTAACTTGCGACCGTTCGTCGTCACAGCGCCAGTACGAAATAGCTCGGGGCCATCTGTCGGCGTGAAGCCCGGCAGAGCAGCTGCTGTTCCGACCGACACCTGGTTAGAAGCGTAGCCCCGGGCAGCGCAGAAGACATCGGGATTGGTAATCGGCTCGTTGGCGATTTCAGGCTTTGCGCTGCGCTCACCTCCACTTATCGTCGGCCAGCGCAGCGCGACGTGACCGTCGTTGAAGCGCTCAATGAGGCGTTCAATAGCGCGCCGCGCTTCATATTCGCTTAAACTTTCCCGCAGCGCGGCGGCAGTACGTTCAAACCACCGATCAAGCGAAACCTCCCTTTGCTCGGTCAGCCAGTCGCGATTCGGATAGTGCTCATCGATCGCTGCTCGCATCTGAGCCAAGTCATCCAGCCAAGGCTTCGCATCGTATGAAGACGGCGAAGCGAATGCAGCGGTTGCGACGATCAACGAGAACAGGACGGATGCCAACTTGCGCATCCGACGAGAATGAACAAAACACCGCTTACAGGCAATGGCCGCGAACGCCCGAAAAGTCGTGGAAGCGGACCTCGAACCCCTGTCCCAACTTGTGGCAGAAATCACCAATATTAAAGTTATCTCCCCCGAATTCTGATGGCGTCCCAACCTGCCTGCGGTTCAGGCTTGCAACGGCAGCTTGCCGCAATCAACGCTACGATCGTCAAATTCAAGCGAAGGCTGTACCAGCGCCTAAGTTAGCAATTTCGGCAGCGCACGCGGCAGCACTTCTCTAATTTTGCCTGCGAACAGCGTCAGCATGGGCGGCAGGTCGACGATGGCGTAAACATGTGCATCGTAGACGGTGGCGGTGCACTGCATCGCCTGGCCCATCGCGGTTAGCGTGAAAGCCATGGTGTCGCGGTTCCAGTCATGTTGAACCTCTCCCCTGCCGGGGATCATCGTGCCGATCTTGCCGATCCCCCGGTCGAGCCGCTCGCGAGCAGCGGCCTTGCCAAGCTGATGCGGGATGTCGAGGGCGATCGGGGCGGAAATATAAATATTCCTTCGGCTTCTGGCATATAACGTCATTTATAGCGCGGTTCGTCTATGACGGCTCCTCTTTAATTGCGGAATATGATAGTGCAGGGATTATGACATAGCGTTATGTGCATGGTCCCGGCGTTGACGAACCGCTGCAGGTTGTTGCGGGGCTGACGCTTGCCGTGCCGGTGCGCTCTGGGCTGTTTGCTGACGAGCGCGGGAGTGTGGTCGCGATGGCCACAGCCTCGACGGTGGTCCGCAATCAGTATGACGACTATGGCGCCCCGCCATTAGGCTACACCAACAGCGGGCGGTTCCAGTATACCGGCCAGATGAGCCTGCCCGAACTCGGCCTCTATCACTACAAGGCGCGCACCTACGCCCCCAATCTCGGCCGCTTCATGCAGACCGACCCAATCGGATATGGCGACGGGATGAACCTGTATAATTATGTCGGGAGTGGTCCGGTGAATGGGACTGATCCTTCGGGAATGGTAGCAGCAGCAATTAAAGATACCCCTGTCAAACCGGCCTCGCAGAACGGAAGAGTGGCGGGCCCAACCGGCAATAACGATGATGGGCCTCCCATTGTAGTAACCGGCGAGCGTCCCAGCCCTGCCGTTCGCTTTGCATCGGACATCGCGGCCATCGATAACTTCCGCGACGCGCTATCGCGTTTGCAACCCGGAGCGGGAATGGCCAGTGAGGTCGGCGGTGGTGGCGCAGGCGCTGGCGCTGGCGCGGGAACGGGAGAAAGCGCTGAAGATCGAAAGAAACGAGAGGAACGCGAAAAGCGCGAAGCTGAGGAGCGGAAGGGGCGGGAATCTGAAGAAAGAGAAAAAGCGAGGAAGCGAGGGTGCGCGAATGCAGCGTATTGGAATAATTTGTCGACAATCGTCGGCTTAGGAGGCCAAGCTCTGACTTATGTGCCACATCCTTTTGCAAAAGGGGCTGGTTACGCGGCTCCTGAATGCATGAGGATCTTTCATCGACACCGACGAGAGCCAGACGAAATAGTCTGCTCAAGCTCATGCAACCCGCTTATTTTTTATTTATTACGATTTTGGTCGTAGCAGCGAGTTTGGTCCTCAGCAATCAGTTACCTTTCGCACGAATTGAAGCCACGCTCGCTGATGTTCGGATATCACAGTTGGCAAGATCAGAGGTTGTAGACCCAAGCATCGTGATCGTTGCCATCACGGAAGAGTCGCTCGGCAATAACCTAACGTTGTCACCGATTGACAGGCGTTTTCTTGCTCGATTGATAACAGCCATTGGCTCCGCGGCGCCTGCGTCAATCGGCCTCGACATATTATTTGACCGTCCGACGCAACCGGCCAGCGATCACGACTTTGGCGAAGCGTTGGGTTTGTTACGCGTGCCGCTGGTGATGATCGGTTCGCCAAGGCCAGCTGCATTTGAACGGGCAATCCGTGCCGCGCGGCGAGTGGCAAGCCCTGCGCTCAACGCAGATGGCGATGATGCCGTTGTGCGGAATTTTACGGAACGGGATCGTGCGGGGTCGCTCGTGCTCGCTGCGTCGATGATTGACGCGACGGGTCATTTGGACACGAAATCAGATTTCGAAATCCGTTTTGGGCTGACGCCGAATGGTGACCTTCCTTTTCGCATTATTCCGGCTCACTACCTTCTTGCGAATCCTTCATTGGCAGCGACACTGAAGGGGCAACACGTCTTAGTTGGCGGCATTTTCAACGATAATGACCGGCATTTGACTCCGCTACGGTTCGCTTGGCGCACGGTGCTTCCGGTTCGCGTGGGCGGGTCAGAGCTCATGACGGTCGCCACTCATGCCAACGCGCGTCCCATCATCGATTTAACCGTCGAAGCGGATGAGAGCGACAGTACTGATGTGCCGAGCGTATTCGATGCCAAGGTCGTGATACGCGGGAGCCTTGCTGCACAGATCATGCTCGCCAATCTGCAATTTGGGGAAAAGGAGCGGCGTCAAGCGATCGATATGTTCTTGCGCAACTATTTGGGCGAGCCGCAGTTAAGCGCGGCGTCGGTCATTGCAAATGCCGAGGATGGCACCGTTACGCTCACGGGTCGCGGCGTGACGACCACGCACTGGTATGACGACAACCGCCGTCGCAAGCGCGCATTGACGACCGTCCTCTACCGTTTCGGATTCGCGCCCGATCGCGGCCGTCCCGCGTGGGTAACGGTACCGGTCATCGCGACCGAATTGTCGGGAACGCGGTTCCGGCTCAAGTTGCGTCTCCCCGACAATGGGCGCGGCTATACTATCGACGGCGAACCCAATCTCAATGGCGAGATCGCGGGCTTCTCCGTTAATCGTAGCGTTGCACTTACCGATGGTATTGTTGCAGTCGACGAACGCGTCGAAGGTACTGGATTTGAATTGACAGCTGCGCAGATCCCGGCAGCCCGCGATGCCTTTGCAACTGCGACAGCGCGCTTACCTATCATCAATGCGCCTCTCGAGACAAGGCGTCGCTGGGACTTTGGCGGAACCGGCTCCAAAGGAGCGTCTCAAGTTGTGGCGGCCGAATCGATATTCACGCAAGCGATCGCGAACGACCCCGCCGAAATGACCGGTTATCAGAGCCGGGCATCATTTCGGGCCGGTATTGGGGACCGCAAAGGCGCACTCGCCGATCTAAGTCAAGCGATCAAGGTCGAGCCGTCTGTCGAACTATACTTGCGGCGGGCCGGAATTGCTTATGAGTTGGGTGATACCAGTTCAGCCCTTGCCGATGCTCAAGCGGCTCGCGCGCTCGACCCGAGTTCGACCGATGCAATCGGGCGCACCGCTTGGTATCTTGCTGAAAAAGGAGAGCTCGCGCGCGGTATTGCACTGATCGACGAGCGCATTGCCGTCGGTGGAACCACCAAATCCGAATATCAGAGCGAAAAAGCGAATCTGATCGGCGAATGGGGCGACGCGGCAACCGCAATCAAACTTCTCGACGGGCTGGTCGCTGATAAGCCTAGAACGCCATCGCTGCTGAACGCGCGCTGCTGGATCAAGGGTATCCGCAACGTCATGCTCGATACCGCGTTGAAGTACTGCACAAGTGCGATCGAACTCAGTGAAAACACCATCCCAATGCTCGACAGCCGCGCGATGGTCTGGTTCCGGATGGGGCGGTTTGAAGATGCGTTGCGCGACATCGACACCGTCCTTGGTTCGGCGCCCAGCATTGCTCAGAGCCGATTCCTGCGTGGCATCGTGCTCAGTCGGTTGGCTCGCAGCGACGAAGCAGCAAAGGAGCTTGTAACTGCGAGGAGGCTTGACGCGAGCATTGACCGGACAAATGCGCGTTATGGCATTAAACCGTGACGGGCCAAGTTTCGTGCCGCTTCAGCCAACCCAGTCGGTCATTCAGCGGCATCTAGACCTTCCCCGGAAGCGGCGGCTCGTTAATCTCGATTGGCGACGGGAACTGTGGTCGGTTTGTTGTCTAGGGCGATGCTCATCTGTTACGGTGGTGCATGGCAACGCAGCAACGCACGATTGATTACCTGCTCGAACAGGCGACCGGCGCGGGCACGGTGTCGGCCAAACAGATGTTCGGCGAGTACGGCGTGTACCTCGACGGCAAGATGATCGGGTCGGTCTGCGACGATCAGCTCTTCGTAAAGCCGACGACGTCGGGCCGCGTCCATGCCGAACCGGTGTCGGACGCACCGCCGTATGCAGGAGCCAAACCGCAGATGCTAATCGAGGCTGATCGATGGGACGATGCCGAATGGCTCGGCGAGCTGCTGCGCGTCACGGCGGCCGAACTGCCAGAACCCAAGCCGCAGAAACCCAAGCAGGGCACGTAAGCACCTGCGGAGAATGGCCGAAAAGTTCGGTCGTCCGACCCGGCTTGACTGGTCCCCATAAGCGGACACTTGTTCGACTCGTCTCTGCAGCCGGTAACGCCAAACATCCCGGCCGTTTAGAGGCCTGATCCGCGAGCCCGAAAGCGGCCGTCCGTTCATGACCGACAGAACCTCCGATGAACGGCCGAAGCTGGACGATCCGTACGCGCTCCGCGACGCCTTGGCCCGGCTGCCGATCCCCACACTCTAAGCGGCGACACTCCGGCCAAACGGCCCGTTCAATCGCAAGATCGTCCAGTTTAGCACCGTCGCGATGCTCACCCACACGATATACGGCACCAGCAGCCACGCGGCGAACGGCTTCAGATTGGCCAGCACCTCGATCATCGCGATCACCGATCCCCAAAGGAACATGCTTTCGGCCAACGACCAGTCCGGCCGCTTGAGCTTGAAGAACAATGGCGACCACGCGATGTGGCACACGAAATTGACGGCATAGACGATCAATACCCCGGCCTGCTCATCCGCCATGTCGGCCGCGTTCCACCCAAGCACCCCCGCCCATGCAGCGAGGCCGAGGATCGTCGTCCAGATCGGTCCGAACGCCCAGTCGGGCGGCTGTCAGGTTGGCTTGCGCAAGGCGCGGTACCACGGCCCGATCTCAGTTAGCAGCCTACCCGCCCTGCCGAGCAGGATCGCCCAGGCAGCGGCAACAAGTGTGGGGAGCCATTCGGTCATGGCGCGGCCTTTAGCATGAAGATGAAGAACTTACGAACCGGACACTGGCAGATTCTGGTCGATTTGACGACGGAAGCTCAGCAAGTTAGCGACCTCACATTTCACGCCAAGCTCTACGACACCGAGCCGCTAACACTTGAGGTCCAGTCGGTCCATGTCGCCTAAGCGGTTATAGCCGCCGAAAGCCGCCCGACCGCTGGCCACAACCTTCCAGCCGTTCATGTTTATGAGTTTGCGACCTAGTCTAAGCCCGCGCCGCCGCCAGCGTTTCGCGCACTCGCGCGAGCGCGGCTGCTCGACGATTAGGTCTACATCCTCCAGCATACCACCAAGCGCCGACACTCGAAGCCAGCCGCTGCGCTGCAAGATAAGGTCGACCAGTGCTTCGAAGTCGTGCCACGACAGACGCTCGATGATCTTTGTTACGCAGCGTTGCAGCTCGTCGCGCGCAGCTTGAACGGCGACTTGATCCGGATCGGGATCGGCATTGATGTAGCGAAGGCACATTGTGCGCTGGTCGTTGCTGAGCGTGCAGATGGTACGCCGATAAGCAGCGAGCTTCGTCAATCTGGTACTTATTCGATCCAGCAGGAGCATCTCTCCGTGCAGATCACAGTCCACTGGTCAGCAAACGCACATCGGGATCAGCAAACGTCCACCACATACGTCCGCGCGCAATGGTCACCCACATCACATCGGGGCCGTCGGCGTAAAAGAACTTCGCTTCGGATGTGTAGGCTGTGGCCACGGAGGCCGACAGACCCGCATCGAGATAATGCTGACGTACGGCGGCCCAGTCGGCAGAGTAGGCAAGCTCGTGCGGGTCGCTCGGTAAGCCCCAGTCTATCCGCTGTTGATCAAGCGATGCGGCATCCCAACAGCCGCCAGCACCCAGCTTGATGTACCGCACGATCGCGGGTGCGATCGTGCCGGGTTCCACTGCAGGGACTTCAAAACTGGGAGCGTTGAGCATGCGTGATCAATGCTCGAACGACAAAACCAGTCAACGACAAATGTCACTCATCGTCTGTAGCTTCATCGTCGAAGGCGCGGCCTCTAGGCGCTTGTGGATATACGCCAGCGCCTTGGTCGGAACGCACGACGGCTTCGTGCCGGCAAAGAGCTCAGCCAAGAAGCTTTTGCTGACGAAGCCGGTATCCATCGCACTTATGTCAGCGACATCGAGCGCGGCTCGCGGAATCCGACGATTACGATTGTTGAGCGGGCGGCAGTCGCGCTTGGTGTCGATGCAAGCGAATTGCTGGAGTGAAATTTGAACCTTGATAGTTCTGCTGCAACTTAAGTGGCAACTATACGGCTGACGTCCTGATGCTTTATTTGGGGTCAAACGAGGTGCAGTTGATCTTGGAGACGAGGTCGTCTGGAATCGCCATAGCCGCAAACGCGCTCACTCGACTGCGCCCGGTATTACCGATCAGGATGCGCCCGGTAAACGCGCCAATCGGCGCAAGCGCCAGCCGCGCAATTTGTCCAACCGCCTCGGTCCAGTTGCGCCGCGTGATAGCAAACCCGAGCATAGTCCAATGATTGGCAAGATGCGGCCCCAGGTAGGGCTGTGAAAGGATGTGTGCTCGTTCCAAGGCCACCCAGGCAGCCGCGTCCATCACTGATCAATCGAGCGGCTCGAAACGCTGCCATCTCGTCGGCAATGAGCGTGCGCGCATGTAACGTCTGCGAAAGGCCGCGCCAGCGGCGCTGCCGATGATGGTAAAAGATCTGCGCGAATGCCCATACCAACGGGTTGATCACCCCAGCGGATACTTCGACCTCATCGGTGTAGCGCGCGCCGCCCTGATCATCTGGTTCGATCGTAATCCAGTGATCCCAAGTCTCGACCAGCGCGCTATGCCCATTGTCGCGCAATCGCTTTGGCCAATCGTCGCTGTCGGTTTCATGCAACGATGTGACGATCCACTGCGTCCCGAACGGAACCAGCCCGAACAGACGTAGCTTTACCTGATAATGACCGCCCGGTTTAAATGTGGAGAACAACATTCGGTCGACCGGGATAAAGCGCACCAAGGGCCAAGCGATATGCTGTAACAACGAGGCTGTTTGCACCTGCACCCATACCGTCGAGGGCGGAAGATCGATCGTTGTTGCGAGCAACACATTCATAGCCCTGCCGTCCACATCTCGGCCTACGCCCGCCGGAACACCTGCAACCCGCCCGTCAGTGCCAGACCCGCCATGATCGATGCAACGATCAGGTCAGGCCATGCGCTTCCCGTTCCGAACACGCCAAGCGCGGCGAGCATGACGGCCACATTGCCGATGGCGTCATTGCGAGAGCATATCCATACCGACCGCATGTTCGCGTCACCCGTCCTGTAGCGATACAACAGTAAGCCGACGCCGACATTGGCTGTCAGTGCCAGGGCGCCGACTGTGCCCATTACCGCCGGGTCTGGAGCCGAGCCGCCAACAAAGGCGATGATCGCACGGGCAAAAACCCATCCTGCAAAGCTCAGCATGAAGAACGACTTCACAAGCGCGGCGCGCGCCCGCCATGCAAGCGCGGCTCCAACGACCGCAAGGCTCACGGCGTAGTTGGCCGCATCGCCGAGGAAGTCGAGCGCATCAGCATGAAGCGCACGGCTGTCAGCAGCTTGGCCTGCCAGCATCTCGACCACGAACATGGCGGCGTTGACCACCAGCGCGATCCAAAGGATGCGCCGCCAGCTTGGGTCAGTCTGAGCCGTCGCACTTCCGCAGCAACTGTCCGTCATCACCAATCCTTCTCGACAAATCCCGAGTCGGACACCTAAATAGACCCTGTAGCTACTACAGGGTCAAGCGATGAAGATTGGCGAGCTGGCAAACGCAACGGCGACCAAGGTCGAGACGGTACGCTACTACGAAAAGATCAAGCTGCTGCCGCCTCCTGCCCGGACGTTGGCAAACTATCGTGCTTATGGCAGCGACCATCTGGCCCGGCTCTCGTTCATTCGCCGAGCGCGCGATCTGGGCTTTACGCCCGAAGCTGTGCGCGAGTTGCTGACACTGACCGACTACAAGGCGCAGTTATGCGAAGCGGTGGACAGTATCGCCCGCGTCCACCTGATGGAAGTCGATCGCAAGATTGCCGACTTGTCAGCGCTTCGCGGTGAACTCGACCGCGTGATCGGATCCTGCCGCCATGGCACAGTCGCCGACTGCAAGATTATCGAGACGCTTGCGCCGCGAATGTCGGGAACCTCGCGCGGAGGAAACTAGAGATACTGAATTAGGCGTTTACTGGGTCGCGACCCTATCAATGGCGGGCGTAAAGGAAGGGCTTCCTGGTACCGAATGCGACAACCGAATAGCGGTCGGCTGTCCTACCCGGCACTTCCATGCCGGGCGATCCGATTGGCATTCCAGCAACGGCAAGGCCACGTGCGCCTTTGGGTTTGCTTGCAAGAACCCGCTTCATATCCGCGATCGGCACGTGGCCCTCGAAGGCGAGGCCATCAATCAACGCGGTGTGGCAGGATGCAAGCTCAACGGGCAACCCGACCTTGCGTTGAAGCGCTGCCCGATTGACATCGTCGACAATTTTAACGCTGCGGCCAAATGCCTTGCGTACTTGTGCCGCCCATTGCACGCAGCATCCGCAGCCTGGGTCGCGGTGCATCACGGCGTCTGAAACCGCGAATGCAGGGGCGGCAATTAATCCCAGCGCCAAAACCAGCTTTTTCACGTTCATTCAGTCCTCGCAAAAAACGCGGAGAGCCATTGCCGGCCCTCCGCGCGGTTAGGTTACTTGTGGTTCATGCCACTCATATCGTGGCCCTTGTGCTCATCGCCGGTTTGCCCGGCCTTGTCCTTGCAGCAAGCCATTTTGCCTTGTTCGTCCTTTTTACAGCAGCAGCACTCTTTTTTGGGAGTCGGTGCAGGTTCCGCTGCAACGGCGGCAGACGAGACGGTAAGGGCGAGTGCCCCGAGCAGGTATTTGATATTCATGATCTAACTCCGATAAAATGTTGAAATTCGGGTAGAGTTCTCGCGGCGTGGGGGCGGAGTCGGCGGCGTCTGCGTACTCTCCGCGACCTGGACAGCTTCCCGCAATTCCGGGATTGGGCCGCGCGGTTGAACCTGGGTCAAAATTGGATTGGCGGCAATCGAGGTGACACATGCGTGGCAAGCCCGAGCATTGTCATCGTTGTCGTCCCCATGCTTTTTTCCGTCCGTATTAACGTGAGCGTCGCACGGTTGCATCGCCTGCATTGTTGGCATAGGTGTGGCGCAAAGCGGCGAGGCTGCAAACATCAGCGCCATCGCAAACACGCAGTGCGCCCAAACCTTCACGCTGCTGCCTTGATATCATGCATGTCCAAACGTCCTGTTCCAAATTCTCGTTACAAACGTGTCACGTCTTGTTCGAAACCTTCTACATGCTCGACGGGCCGTTGGCACTCTTACCCTCTTGGCTTTCCGGACTTTGCATTCCGACACGCGTCAGCTCTCGTTACGCAAACATCCATTATCGTAGACCAAATCCTTGCAGCCCGACGGCAAACTGGCAGGCCCACTTCGAAAGTCTATACGCACGGGCCGCCACTTCCCCTCAGTCATTCGACAAAATTCTGCGTGCGCGTGCTAGCCGCGTCTCGACTGCCTTCTCGCTGATCCCAAGAAGTGCCGCTGTGTCTGCTTGGCTCATCCCGTCAACGGCGCGCAAAAGCAGCACTTCCTTCAGCCGGACAGGCAGCTCGGCAATTGCTCGCGAAACCCTCGCAAACTCGGCTCGCGCTCCTGCAACGCGATCAGGCAGCGCGGCGTCGTCGGGCAACAACGCCTCAAAACCTTCAGGCATCCCAAAACTAAACAGTCGCCGGACCGCCCGCCGGCGCGACCAGTCGTGGCACTTGTTGAGTGCAATACGCCTCAACCAAGCGCCGAATGGCCGCGAAACGTCGTAGCGCGGCAGAGCTAAAAACGCGGCAACGAAAGTCTCCTGCGCTATGTCGAACGCCTCCTCAGGAACACCCGTCGCATTACGCGCCAGCCGCCAAATCGCTGGCCGGTGCCGTTCGACGAGCGCACGCTGCGCCCGGCTATCGCCAGCAAGACAACGTTCGACGAGCGCGGCATCGTCGTCTGGTAGCGTCACTTCGATTCATCGGTCAGCGTCCTGTCCAATGCCGCGTCAAACTTCGCCGCTTGGTCGGGGCGCAGGATCGCTCGCATGGCGAAAACATGCTCAAGCGTGGCCTTTTGCACCGCCCCCATTGATCGATGAGTAGCATCGACCGCGGTTGCTACTCGCGGGCCATAGACGTGCTCTGCGGCAATTGCTTCTGCGAGTCGTGCATTGTCCGCGCGTAGTTGAGCATCGAGCGTCCGGCGCGAATTTGCAAAGTCCTTCTCGATCGCATCGAGCTTTGCATGCTGCTTGCCATCAAGGTTGAGGCGCTCATGAAGCAAATCGTGCAGCTCGGCTCCGGTATGCGTCGGAATGGGCAGCACGGCACGACCGATATAAACGCCGAGCACGGCAGCCAGCAATGCAATCAAGGCAATGACGGCGATGCGACGCGCTGTCATCCGCGTCCCAACTGGACAAGGGGCATAAGCGTCACTGGCGGACCAAACGGCATGCCTGGTGCAGATGCTGCCTCCGGTGCAGGCAAACTACCTGCCACGCCAATTATCAGTGCGGCTACTGCCGATGTTGTCAGCATCATGTGGCCCTGCCGCTTCTCCTGCCTCGCACGTAACGCCAGTTGCACGCCGTCGATACCGGACAAGTCAGGAACCGGCTCCACTTTGAGACGTTCGAGATAATCATCGAGTTCCATATTCGACCTCCTTGAATGCTATACGCATCGCAGCCGCTTACCCCTCAGTTCAGGGTCGTTCGAAAGCAGAAATAATAGGGCAAGGTCCAGTACCCCCAGTTCTGCAATCGATGGCAAGCCGCGCAAGCGCCGTTCGTGCAGCCCTCAATCGTGCGATCTCAACATCAAGTTTGGAAATGCGCTGTGACGCAAGTACGCGCGCTCGTTCCCTATCCTCGGTGGAGTCGAGCGCAAGTAGTTCGCCAATTTCCTCAAGCGTGAACCCTGCGCCCTGCGCGGACCGAATAAAGCGCAAGCGGCGTGCGTCGTCTTGGCCGTAACGCCGCACGCCACCTGCACGCGGTGGCTCGTCAAGCAGCCCACGGCGCTGGTAATAGCGTATTGTCTCGACGCCAACAGCGCCTGTGCGGGCCAGTTCACCGATTTTCATTTGGCGCTTGACTCCGTACCATGGTCCGGAACCTATATGCGTTGCCGACGCTTAACTGACAAGCAAAAGGACACTAACATGGCGGCGGCTCTCGCAAAAATCGCAACACTTCACCGGATGGTGATGCCTGATCACACTTGCCCTTATGGCTTAAAAGCCAAAGACCTACTGCGCCGTAAGGGCTATGCCGTTGAAGACCACCATCTGACGACCCGAGCGGCGATAGATGGGTTTAAGGCCGAGCGTGGCATTGCGACGACGCCGCAGACTTTTATCGATGGCAAGCGGATTGGTGGCTATGACGATCTCCGCCGCTTTTTCAGCATGAAGGTCGCCGACCCGATGGCAATCACCTACCAGCCAATTATCGCGCTGTTCGCGATGACGGCATTGATGGCACTGGCGGCGAGCTATGCTGTTTACGGCAACGCATTCACTACTCGTGCTGCTGAATGGTTCATCGCATTCAGCATGTGTATTCTCGCAATGCTCAAGCTGCAAAACGTCGACAGGTTCGCGACAATGTTTCTCAATTACGACCTGCTCGCCAAGCGTTGGGTGCCCTATGCGACGATCTACCCCTATGCCGAGGGACTTGCGGGCGTGTTGATGGTTGCAGGTGCGCTGCACTGGGTGTCGATCCCGGTCGCGCTGTTCATTGGCACGATCGGTGCGGCATCGGTTGTCAAAGCGGTTTACATCGACAAGCGCGAACTGAAATGCGCTTGTGTCGGCGGCGACAGCAATGCCCCACTCGGTTTCGTCTCCTTGACCGAAAACGTCATGATGGTCGCGATGGCAATCTGGATGTTTGTGCGGATGAGCGTCATGGGCGCCTGAAGCGCTTGGGCCGTATCATTATAAAAATTATCAGAAATCTCGAGGGAAGCGCGTTTGCCGCGCGTATAGGACATGATGAGCAACACGACCCTTTCAAGACGCAACCTTATCGCCGGACTCGGCGCGGCTTCGGCGTTCAGTGCGATGCCAGCTTGGGTGCAAGGCCACAGCATCGGCGGGCATGGCGGCGGACAGAGCGTGTCACGTCGCGGTGCCGCGACTATTCGCGCAGGCTTCGATGAAGTGCGTGGCGAGGTGATCGACCTTGCCGTGCGCGACGGGCTCCGCATTATCGAGGGTCGCCGCAGCATCGGCCGTGCAGTGAACGGCAGCGTGCCCGGACCGCTGATCCGGTTGCGCGAAGGGCAGAATGTCCGCTTCAACGTCACCAACCATCTGCGTGAGGATACGTCGATCCATTGGCACGGCTTGCTCGTGCCGTTTCAGATGGACGGCGTTCCGGGGATAAGCTTTCCGGGCATTAAGCCCGATCAAACTTTTGCCTACGACTTTCCCGTGCGGCAGGCGGGCACCTATTGGTATCACAGCCATTCGGGATTGCAGGAGCAGCAAGGGCATTACGGCCCGCTGATCATCGATCCGGCAGGCGCGGAACCGGTGAAGTACGACCGCGACTACATCCTGCTGCTGAGCGATTTCACCGTGCTTGACCCGCACTTCATCATGAGCCGTTTGCGGACTGGCGAGGGCTATTTCAGTCGGCAGTTGACCAGCTGGACAGATCGCTACAAGCTGTCTGGTGCCGAACGCCGGATGTGGGCGGAGATGCGGATGCCGGCGACCGATATCGCGGACATCGGCGCGCCGACCTATACGTTCCTTGCCAACGGGCGCGGACCAAAGGAGGGCCTTGAGTATCTGTTCCGCAGCGGCGAGCGTATTCGACTGCGCATCATCAACGGCTCGGCGCAAAGTTTTTTCAACGTGCGCATTCCGGGCCTGCCGATGACGATCATCGCCGCAGACGGGCAGAATGTGCGTCCCGTCGAGGTCGACGAGTTCCAGATCGGCACTGCCGAAACCTATGACGTGATCGTCGAGCCGAAGAATGCCGATGCTTATGCGATCGTTGGTGAGTCGATGGACCGTTCGGGAATGGCGCTGGCGATGCTGGCAAGCCGTCCCAGCGCGCGTGCGGCCGTCCCGGCGTTGCGCGACCCGCCGTTGCTAACAATGGGCGACATGGGCATGGATCATGGTTCGGGCGGTATGGACCATGCCGCCATGGGCCATGGAACGACAACAAAACCTGCCCCTGTCGCCGCCGACGCGGCTGTAGCGGCCGTCGATCACGCCGCGATGGGCCATGGTGCGCCCGCCACCACCGGGGTCGGTGCAGCAGCTGTCGACCATGCCGCGATGGGGCACGGCGCACCTGCGGTAAAAGCCGCTGGCACGGCGATGGGCGCCATGAGCATGGACGGCATGAACATGCGCGATACCTCGCTGCTGCCGCCCGACGTAAAGGTGGGACCCGGCATCGACGGGGTGTCGATGTCACCGGTCGACAAGACGGGTGACCCCGGGCTTGGCCTGCGCGACGTGAAGCATCGCGTCCTCAATTACCGGATGCTCGCCGCGCTCGAGCCGAACAAAGACATGCGCGAACCATCACGGCTGCTCGAACTGCACCTGACCGGCAACATGGAGCGGTATATGTGGTCGTTCGATGGCCGCATGTATTCGGCGGTCAGCGACGTGCCCATTCGTTTTGCGTGGAACGAGCGAGTGCGCGTTAAGTTGGTCAACAACACAATGATGGCGCACCCTATTCACCTCCACGGCATGTTCTTCGAGCTGGTCAACGGCCAGAAATCGGGTCAGCAACCGCGCAAGAACGTCGTTATTGTTCAGCCGGGGGCAAGCGCGACCTTCGACCTGACTGCAAACGAGGCTGGCGACTGGGCCTTCCACTGCCATCTGATGTATCACATGCACGGTGGCATGATGCAGACCGTGACCGTTGTGGGTCCGAAAGGCGGCGCATGAGCATGCGGTTTCTTGTCTCGACCGCTACACTGTTCACGGCGCTGATTGCGACCCCTGCACTATCGCAGCATCAAGGCCACGCCGTGCCTGCGCAAGCTCCGAAGCCTGCGCCCGTTCCGGGTGATCCCCACGCGGGCCATACGGTGCCTGCCAAGCCCACGCCCGTGCCACCTGCTGGCAATCCGCATATCGGCCACACCATGCCTTCATCGCCTGCACCGTCAGCGAACCCCCTTCAAACCACGGATGGCGTGGATTACGGAACCATGGATCATGGCGCAACGGGCGGAAGCGCCAATGCCTCTTCAGGGCCCGACATGGAAACGCCACCGCCGCCCGAAGCCGGAAGCGGACCACCACGCGCCGCCGATGCGATCTGGGGTGCCGACGCGATGCGCGGTGTGCGTGACGACCTGCGCCGGACGCACGGCGACTTTCCGGTC
>JAYTAP010000069.1:0-8393 GCA_043737475.1 Sphingomonas sp. | reverse complement strand
CAGCTTCATCTTCATCGTCTCGGGCAGGCCGCCGACATTGTGATGGCTTTTGATCGTCACGCTCGGCCCGCCGGTGAACGAGACGCTTTCGATGACATCGGGATACAATGTTCCTTGCGCCAGGAAGCGCGCGCCGCCGATTTTTTTCGCCTCCGCATCGAAGACGTCAATAAACGTCGCGCCGATGAACTTGCGCTTCTTTTCCGGGTCAGTGACGCCCGCCAGCCCCGACAGGAACAATTCCTCGACATCGACATGGACCAGCGGGATGGCGAAACTGTCGCGGAGCTGTTCCTGTCGGGCCTCGCCGGGGTGACCGACCCGGAGAAAAAGAGAAAATTCATCGGCGCGACCTTCATCGACGTGTTCGACGCCGAGGCCAAGAAGCTCGGCGGGGCGGATTTTCTCGCGCAGGGCACGCTCTATCCCGACGTGATCGAGAGCGTCAGCTTCACCGGCGGGCCGTCGGTGACGATCAAGAGCCATCACAATGTCGGGGGCCTGCCCGAGACGATGAAGATGAAGCTGGTCGAACCCTTGCGCGAACTGTTCAAGGACGAGGTGCGCGTGCTCGGGCGCGAGCTGGGGCTACCCGAGGCGTTCGTCGCGCGGCATCCGTTCCCGGGGCCGGGCTTGGCGATCCGCATCCCGGGGGAGGTGACCAAGGAGCGCTGCGACATCTTGCGCAAGGCCGATGCGATCTACCTCGAGGAGATCCGCAATGCCGGGCTATACGATGCGATCTGGCAGGCGTTCGCGGTGCTGCTGCCGGTGCGGACGGTCGGCGTGATGGGCGACGCGCGGACCTATGACAGCGTCTGCGCCCTGCGCGCAGTGACCAGCGTCGACGGGATGACGGCCGACGTCTATCCGTTCGACGCGGCGTTCCTCGGGCGGGTGGCGACGCGGATCGTCAACGAGGTCGCCGGCATCAACCGCGTGACCTACGACTATACCAGCAAGCCGCCGGGCACGATCGAGTGGGAGTGAACCTCGACTTGTCGGAGATGACTGTAACGGTTTACGGGATTCCCAATTGCGATTCGGTCAAGAAAGCGCGGGTCTGGCTTGCAGCGGCTGGCGTTGAATACGCATTTCACGACTATAAGAAATCTGGGATCGATGCAGCGACGCTGGCGCGCTGGGCAGACGCAGTTGGCTGGGAGCCGTTGCTCAATCGGGCAGGGACGACCTTTCGCAAATTGGCTGGTCCCGACAAGGTCGACATCGATCGTGCGAAGGCGATTTCACTGATGATCGCCAGCCCGTCGATGATCAAACGACCGGTCGTCGAAAGCGCAGCCATCTTGCTTGTCGGCTTCAAGCCCGATGACTGGGCGCAAAGCTTCGGTTGACGTAAAGCCGCTGACGTGGCTTTGGCGGCACGATGGAAAAGTCAGCGACAGATATCATGCAGGACGCACTGGTTGCGGCCGTTCTCGACGCGATTGTTGCCTGGAAAGCAGCGGCCGGCGGTCTGACAAATGTGCTCGCGCGCGACCTCGGCGCGGTCCACCCGAATACGACAATGGCTGATTTGCCCAAGGAAGTGCAGGCAGCGTTGAACGCAAGCACGCGCGCGACCTTCAACCGGTTGCTGAAAGAGGGCTATAATGTCGCCAAAGGCGCACCGCAGCGACCGGTCCACAGCGGACCTCGCCCCGATGCGCCACCGCGGCCGCGCAATCCACGCGGTCCGGGCAAACCACCGATCGTCGAGACGAAACGCGGGCCACGCGGCGGTGGTCCGGGCGGCGGCAGTCGTGGCGGACCGCCGAGAGGACGTTGACGAGTGACATTGGCATAAAGCCGCACGTCAAAGACGCAGGAGGCTGATTTGACTGACGCAGAAAAAACAGCGCTGTTTGTCTCCGCTGTCGTCGTCGGTTTCCTATTTATTGCCGCGCCTGCCTTAATAGCATCGTTGCGTCGCCACCCCGAAAGACGGCTGATTTACAAGCTATCTCCGCTCTCCCTGTTCTCGTTCATCCTTTGGGGTGCACTCATCGTATGGGCGGCTGCGGACCAGCGCCGCGACGGCGTTATATCGAAGTATGTTGAGAAGTTGCGCGCAAACAACTGCCTGCCTTGGGTCATTGTCGCACTCCTCGCTCTCGGTATTATCAGCAGCTTGTTGACTGCTTTCTATCGTCGATAATTTTTGCCGCTACTTGTCCGACATCCCCACAATTACGTCCCAGTGCCGCTTTTCCAGCGGGACGACCGACAGGCGGAATTGCTTGAACATCTGCATGTCGGCGAGCGCAGGTTCGGCTTTCATCGCGGCCAGCGTTACGGGCCGAGCCAGCGCACGCACGGGCGCGACGTCGACGGCATAGAACACGCCCTTCGGGTCGGTCGCGTCGATATGCGCGAGGCCGACGACCTCCATAATGCCGACGGCTTCCAAACCTTCGTTCGAGTGATAGAAGAAAATCGGATCGCCCAGCGCCATCGCCCGCAGGTAAATTCCGACCTGATAATTCCTTGTTCCGTCCCAGATGGTGCGGCCGTCGCGGACGAGGTCGGCCCAGCTGTATTTCGAGGGTTCGGATTTCATCAGCCAATATTGCATCGCCGAACCTTGCCAGTGCACCGTGATAGGAGCAAGGCCGTGGCATGGACCGCAAACTGATTTCATCGGGATCCCCATTCGAAGCAGCGGTCGGCTATTCGCGTGCGGTCGTTCAGGGTGACTGGTGCTTCGTCGCAGGGACGACGGGCTATGATTATGCAACGATGGCAATGCCGGACGCGATCGAGGACCAGGCGCGCAATGCGCTGGCCACGATCGACAAGGCACTGGTCGAGGGCGGTTTTGCGCTCAGCGACGTCGTGCGGGTAACCTATTATCTTGCGGACGCGGCGTATTGGGAGCCCGTGGGACCCGTGCTCGGTGCCGTGTTCGGCAGCATCCGTCCTGCTTCGACATGTATCGTTGCAGGACTCGTCACGCCCGAAATGAAGATCGAAATCGAACTCACGGCATTCAAAGGATAGCAATATGGTCAAGGCAGTATGGAACGGCGTTACGATTGCCGAGAGCGACGAAACCGTGGTCGTCGAGGGCAATCATTATTTTCCGCGCGGCAGCGTTGCCGATGGCGTGCTGATCGACAGCGCGACGACAAGCAATTGTCCGTGGAAAGGCACCGCGCATTATCACTCCATCAGTGCCGGCGGCGCGGAAAACCGCGATGCGGCATGGTATTATCCCGAACCGAAATCGCGTGCGACGGAAATCAAGGACCGGATTGCGTTCTGGAAAGGCGTCACTGTCGGGTGACGCGGACGGTTTGACCCGTTAGACCGCGTTGCATGTCCACAACCTACACCATCGACACGTCAACGAGCCGCGCAAATCCGACACCAGCGCCAATGAAGCGGCTTACGATCCCGGCGATCCGGGCGCGCAAGGACCAGGGCGTCACGTCCGAACCCCTCGTCATGTTAACGGCGTATACCGTGCGGATTGCGCAAATCCTCGATCCGCATTGCGACATATTGCTGGTCGGCGATTCGCTCGGGCAAGTAATTTACGGACTGCCGTCGACGCTGGCTGTGACACTCGACATGATGTGCGCGCACGGGGCGGCAGTCGTACGCGGGAGTTATCACAGCGTCGTGATCGTCGACATGCCATTTGGCAGCTACGAAGGATCGCCGCAGCAGGCATTTGCCAGTGCGAGCCGGGTGATGGCAGAAACCGGCTGCGCGGGCGTGAAGCTCGAGGGCGGGGTCGCGATGGCAGACACCATCGCATTCCTGTCGGCGCGGGGCATTCCGGTGATGGGGCATGTCGGGCTGACCCCGCAAGCCGTGAACCAGCTTGGTGGCTATGGTGCGCGGGGCCGCAGCCAAGACGAATATGCGCGCATTCTGGACGATGCCGAGGCCGTATCGCAAGCGGGTGCCTTTGCGATCGTGCTTGAAGGCGTGATCGATACGCTTGCGGATACAGTGACGGCTTCGGTGGATGTGCCAGTGATCGGTATCGGGGCATCGGCGCGCTGCGACGGGCAAGTGCTTGTGACCGAAGACATGCTCGGCCTGTTTGAGCGGACGCCGCGCTTTGTGAAGCGTTACGCCGCCATGGCCGATTTTATCGATGAAGCGGCGTCGGCGTACGCAACGGACGTACGCACGAGGGCATTTCCGACGGATGAGCAGATTTACAAACCGAAAGCCTGAAGATGCAGGGACTAGCCGCGCCGGACAAGCCCCGCTAAGGCTGCCCGCCAGTTTCCCCCTTGTGAAAGCGTGCCCCCCTTGGCTGTACCGCCTACCACCAACGAAGAGTTTATCCGCGAAGTCGATGATGAACTTCGCCGCGAACAGGCACTGACGATCTGGAAGAAATACGGTCGCTGGATAATCGGGCTGGTCGTTGCCGGGCTGGCGCTTTTTGCAGCCTATCTCTGGTGGCAGAATGACCGCGAAACGAAACGCGGGATCGAAGGCGAGCAGCTGAGCACAGCGCTCGACGATCTCGCCGCCGGTAAAAACGAAACCGCAAAGGCGGAGCTCGACAAGCTTGTTGGCGCACAAAGCAGCGGTATTACCGTTTCCGCAAAGCTTGCAAATGCGGCCTTGGCGATGAGCAAAGGCGATAGCAAAAGCGCGACTGCGACTTATGGTGCGATCGCGGCGGACACCCGGCTCGATCAGCCCTATCGCGATCTGGCGCTTGTCCGGCAAACGGCGGCCGAATTTGATACGATGACGCCCGAGGACGTCGTGGCGCGATTGAAGCCGCTGGCGGCACCGGGCAATCCATGGTTCGGCAGCGCGGGTGAAATGGTCGGCATTGCCTATCTGAAGATGGGCAAGAATGACCTGGCAGGGGCCATGTTTGCCGCCGTTGCAAAAGATAAAGACGTGCCCGAAAGCATTCGCGCGCGCGTGGTGCAGCTTGCAGGAAATTCAGGGGTCGACGTAGATCCGGTAAAAGGCGTGAATGTAAAATGATGAAACCCAGCAAGTCCATTATCGCCCTCGCTGCGCTGGTCGCGCTTGGCGGCTGTGGCCTATTCAAGGGCTCGAAGCCGAAAACTGCTCTGCTCGGCGATCGCGTGCCGATCCTGACTTCGGAATCGGGCGTCGAGATCGATCCGGCACTGGCCGATGTTGCGGTCATCCTGCCCGCGGCGGTGGCAAATGACAGCTGGACGCAATCCGGCGGTAATGCCGCCAAATCGATGGGGCACCTGGCGTTGCCAATTGGCGGTGGCCCGGCATGGACGGCGAAGGTTGCCGGCGCATCGAAAGAGGCACGGCTTGCGGCAGCGCCGGTGATTGCCGACGGCAAGCTTTATGTCATGGGCACCGATGCCGCGATTACCGCCTTTAACGCGAGTACGGGCGCGCTGCTTTGGTCGGTTTCGTTCGGCAATGCCGGTGATAACAAGGCGTCATTGTTCGGCGGCGGTGTCAGCGTCGAGGGCGCATTTCTTTATGCGACCAATGGCATCGGTGATGTCGGGGCGCTGAATGTTGCCGATGGCTCGGTGGTGTGGACAAAACGGCCCGGAGCACCCTTGCGCGGTGCGCCCACGATTGCGCTCGGCAGCGTGTTCGTGATGAGCCAGGACAATCAGCTGATTGCGCTCAAAGCAAGCGACGGCACGGTCGAGTGGACCGAAGCCGCAGCTGTCCAGCTGGCTGGCGTGTTCGGCGTTGCAGCCCCTGCAGTGGCTCAGGGCACGGTCGTCGCGGGCTTTTCATCGGGTGATCTGAACGCGTATCGTTATGAAAATGGTCGGACCGTGTGGCAGGAAGCACTGTCGCGGACGAGCATCAACACATCGGTCGGCACTTTGTCCGATATCGATGCCGCGCCGGTCATCGATCAGGGGCGCGTCTTTTCGGTGGGGCAGGGTGGCCGCATGGTCAGCCTCGAGCTCGTTACCGGACAGCGCATCTGGGAAATGAACATCGCGGGCATTTCGACGCCTTGGGTCGCGGGTGAATGGCTGTTCGTGGTGACCGACGAAGCCAAATTGCTGTGCATCGCACGCGCGACCGGCAAGGTGCGCTGGTCGACCGCGCTGCAGCGGTATCGCAAGGAAAAATCGAAGAACGGCCCTGTGTCATGGAGTGGCCCTGTGCTTGCGGGTGACCGATTGATTCTGGCATCATCCGAAGGCGAAATGGTCAGCGTCGGCGCAGGTGATGGCAAAGTGCAGTCGACGACGAAGATCGGCGCGCCGGTTTTCCTGTCGCCGATCGTAGCCAATTCGACGCTGTATGTTCTCGATAATTCGGGGAAACTTACGGCGTTTCGTTAAGGCCAACCCATGCCACTTCCCACCGTTGCCATTATCGGACGCCCCAATGTGGGAAAATCGACGCTGTTCAACCGGCTGGTCGGGAAGCGGATTGCGCTGGTTGATGACCGGCCGGGCGTGACGCGCGACCGGCGTGAGGGCGATGCGCATTTGTTGGGGCTCGATTTTCGGCTGGTCGATACGGCAGGATTTGAGGACGAGGATGCAGCGACACTCCCCGGACGAATGCGTGCGCAGACGCAAGCAGCAGTCGATATGGCCGATGTTGCGCTGTTCGTGATCGATGCGCGGGCCGGGATCGTGCCGCTCGACGAGGAAATTTCGCGCTGGCTGCGCGGATCGAAAACGCCCGTCGTGCTGGTCGCCAACAAAGCCGAGGGGTCGAGTGGCGACGGCGGCTTTTACGAAGCGTTCTCGCTGGGCTTCGGTGACCCCGTTGCTCTTTCGGCAGAGCATGGCGAGGGGCTGGCGGATCTGTTCGAAGCGTTGCTGCCGCATCTCGACCGCGACGGTATCGAAGCCGAGGAAGAGGACGAGGTCGTCGAAGGCGGGCCGTTGAAACTCGCCATCGTCGGGCGACCAAATGCTGGCAAATCGACGCTGGTCAACAAGCTGCTCGGTGAAGAGCGGATGATTACCGGACCCGAAGCCGGTATCACGCGTGACGCGATCAGCATCGAATGGGAATTCGAGGGGCGTGCTGTTCGCCTGATCGATACCGCCGGTTTGCGGCGCAAAGCCAAGGTTGACGACAAGCTCGAACGGTTGTCAGCAGCGGATACCGCGCACGCGATCGATTTCGCCGAAGTCGTGGTTTTGCTGCTCGATGCGACGCGCGGCCTCGAAGCGCAGGACCTGCGCATTGCCGACCAGATTTTCACCGAAGGCCGCGCGATGGTGATCGCGCTCAACAAATGGGATGTCGCCGAAGGGCAATCCGCTTTGTTCAACGGCGTTCGCGCGGCGCTTGACGACGGTTTTGCGCAAGTGAAAGGCGTGCCGCTGCTCACGGTTTCGGCCGAGACGGGCAAGGGGCTCGATGTTCTCCTGAAAGTCTCGTTCGAAACGCGCGATGCCTGGTCGAAACGCGTGCCGACGGGTGAACTCAATCGCTGGTTCGAACGCGCGCTCGAAGCCAATCCTCCGCCTGCGCCGGGTGGTAAGCGGATCAAGCTGCGTTATGTGACGCAAATCAAGTCGCGCCCCCCGAGCTTCGTGATTTTCGGGACGCGCGTGGACCAGCTGCCTGAGAGCTATCGGCGCTATCTGGTCAACGGCATCCGCCGTGATCTGGGCTTTGGTGCCGTGCCCGTGCGGCTGACGTTTCGCGCGCCGAAAAACCCGTTCGCGCCTGCCTCATGATTTGGGTCGCAGTAACGCTGCCTTAACTTTGGCGCACTAGTTTCGGCGCGGGGCATATGGGGTCGTGCGCGGCCCCCGGGAGCGTATTGTGGACGAATCGCCAGAAGACATCATCGATTGGGACTCATTTCAAACGGTTCGCGCCGAGCTGGGAGCGGATTTCATTCGGATCCTCGGGTATTTTCGCGAAGACGGCGCGAAGTCGGTCGACGCACTTGAAGCCGCCGTGCGTGCGAACAAGGCCGTTGCGATGGTCCTGCCAGCACATACCCTGAAAGGCGAAGCGCGGCAGTTCGGCGCCGATGCGCTGGGCGATGTTGCCGAAGAGATCGAGGATCATGCCCGCAAGTGCATCGAATGGGGCCACGACCCCGACGGCGCGATCGAACATGTCGTGAAACTGCGGCCGCTGTTCGTGCAGACGATGGACGCATTCGACAAGGAAACTAACCCGCTGGTCGAACGTCGCGGGTTCGGCCGCAAGGATACCGTCGCCAACAATCAGGGCTTTGGCAGGATTTAGCCTTCGGTGTGTTTCGATTGCAGCTGGATGTAGTTCGCGATCCCCATTTGCCGGATCATGTCGAACTGCTTTTCGAGCGTGTCGACATGCTCTTCCTCACTGCTCAGGATATAAGCAAACAGGTCACGCGAGACGAAATCACGGATGCTTTCGCAGTAGGCAATGGCATCGCGCAGCGGCGGTAGCGCCTCTTCTTCGAGCGCATAATCGGCTTTCAGGAT
>JAYTAP010000068.1:0-20922 GCA_043737475.1 Sphingomonas sp. | reverse complement strand
GATCGTCGGCACTGGCGTCATCACTGCCCAAAGCGCGCAGCAGCCGACATACGGTGATTGCGCGTTCGATCCGCCGCCCGAGATCGAGGAATCGCCATCCCGCTGTCCGCCCCATGTTTTCAGCCGACAGGCCGGCAAGCGCGGCAAACCGTTCGTGAAGCTGGGCTGCACGTATCGCAATCGAGTCGCGCGTGGGGAAGGGCGCGTCGAGCAGCCGCCAGACATCCGTGGCGAGGCGTTCGCGCGATCCCTCGCCAATGGCGCGTGCACTGCGCAACAGGCTGCGGACGCTCGACATTTCGGTCGAACTGTCCAGCGCCGCGCGGGCAAGTGCAATGATGTCGGCATCGCGCGTGCGGGCGCGGTTCGCGGCGGCACCACTGGCGCCGAGCAGGCGGCCGAGTTTCGCGACGGTGTCAGTCGCCAGCGGCGCGCCGCCATCGACGTCGATCGACCCGCCGATGGCAGCACGGACAAGGCCCAGCACAGCTTCGGCCCGTTCGAGATAGCGACCGAGCCAGAACAGATTATCCGCAACACGGCTGGGCAATGTGCCCGGATTGCGGCGGATGATAACTTTTTCGGCGGCCGACATCAGCGTGATCGGTGTGACCGGCTTTTCGCTCACGATGCAGACATCGGCGGAAAACGCGCCTTCGCCGATCAGCGCGGCGCGAACGTCAAGATGCTCGCCAATCCGCGCGAAGCCACCGGGCATCACGCTCCAGTGACCCTGCGCATCGCGCGCAGCAAATACCCGCAGCAGGAAGGGGCGGGGCTCGAGCCCGCTTGCGCCGACCGTCGGCAGTGTCGACAATCGCACGACTTCCTGCCCTACGTAATCGATCCCGCGCTTGCCCATGTCGGCAAGCAGCGTGGCGCGCCGGTCGCGATCGAGGTCGTTGCCTAAGACGGGGCCTGCCGGCAACCCTGCCGGGTTCGGGGGGAATGCAGGCCCGATCAGCATTTTGTCGAGATCGGCAATCACTTGCTGGCGCTCGCTATCCTGCCCGCACCACCATGTCGCGATGTTCGGCATGCGCAAGTCCTCACCCGTCAGCCGCATCGACAAGCGCGGGAGGAAAGCGGCAAACGCAGGCGATTCAAGCACCCCGGCACCCGGCGCATTGGCGATCACGACATTGCCTGCGCCCATGGCGTCGATCAGTCCCGGGACACCGATCCGCGAATGCGAATCGAATGCCAGCGGATCGATCAGCCGCGGATCGACCCGCCGCCACAGCGCATCGACGCGCTTCAGCCCTTCGATCGTGCGCAGATAAAGCCGGTCATCGTGCACCGCGAGGTCTTCGCCTTCGACGAGCAGCATGCCGAGATAGCGGGCGAGATGCGCTTGTTCGGCATAGCTCTGGTTGAAGCGGCCGGGCGTCAGCAGCGCAATGCGTGGGTCAGCACGGTGCGATGACGCCGCAATCCCGGCTCGGACATCATCAAAAAAAGGCGCAAGCCGTTCGATGTTCAGCCGCGCTTGCAGTCCCGGCAACACACGCGACATGGCCAGCCGGTTCTCGAGCGCATAGCCCGCCCCGGTCGGCGTGCGCGTATGATCGGCCAGAACACGCCATTTGCCGTTCGGCCCGCGCCCGATGTCAGCGGCATAAAAATGAAGCTGGTGCCCGCCCGGCGGTTGGAGGCCGACCATCGGGCGCAGGAAGTGCGGCGATCCGTTGAGCAACGCGGCGGGCAGCAGACCGCTCCCCATCAGCCGCTGCGCGCCGTAAATATCCTCGAGCAGCAGTTCCATCAGCGTCGCGCGCTGGACGACAGCATCGGCAATGCCGGCCCATTCGCGCGCATCGATCATCAGCGGGATCGGCGACAAAGGCCATTTGCGCTCGTCGCTGTCGCCCGGCATCCGGAATCCCGTTCCGATTTCGTCGGCCTGTCGCTGGATGCGGGCGCGGGCCTGCGAGAGGTCGCCGTTGCTGGCCAAGGCAACTTCGTTGGCCATCGCTGCCCAAATGCCGCGGTTGCTGGCTTCGCGAACGACATCGCCCTTGGCAACTTGCGCGCCATAGGCATCGAGCCACGCCGCGCCGCTGAACGCCGGCAAATCGGGTGCTGGGCTAGCCACGCACGGCTCGCATCATGTCGTCCCCTTCGTTGCCACTGTGCATAACACGATAAGACTGTTGCATTGCAACAATCGGCGGGTGCGTGGTTTTATTTATGGCGCAGTTTCTTTATGACACCCGCCATGACAATCGATCCGATAGCCCGTTTTTCCGAATGGCTGCGCGAAGCCGAAACGACTGAGCCCAATGATCCCAATGCCGTTGCGCTGGCGACAGTCGATGCCGCCGGGCAACCAAGCGTGCGCATGGTGCTGCTTAAGGGGCTGAGTAACGACGGATTTGTTTTCTACACCAATCAGCAGGGTCGCAAAGCCGCCGATCTTGCGGCAAACCCGCGCGCGGGCCTGCTATTCCATTGGAAAACCCTGCGTCGACAGGTCCGCGTCGAAGGCGCGGTTTCGATTGTCAGGGATGCCGAAGCCGATGCTTATTTCGCAACGCGCGGGCGGATTTCGAAACTGGGCGCATGGGCATCGGATCAATCGCGTCCACTGCCCGAGCGTGCGACGCTCGATGCCAAACTTGCTGAAATAACCGCGCAGTTCGAGGGCACTGATGTTCCGCGCCCGCCGCACTGGTCGGGCTACCGTGTTGCGCCCGAAAGGATTGAATTCTGGTGGGACGGTGAGCACCGGCTGCACAATCGCGAACTGTTCGTGCGCGAAGGCAGCGGCTGGACAACCAGCCTCATCTACCCATGAGCGGCGGGCATCATCACAGCCATAGCCAGCGTGCCACGCTGACGTCGCGCGCGGCGTTTGCCAGTATCGGCGTCGCGCTATTCCTTTTGGGACTCAAGGTTTTTGCTGTCTGGCAAACCGGGTCGGTCGCCATGCTGGGTTCGCTGGCCGATACCGGGCTCGACCTGCTGGCGTCGCTTGCGACGCTTTATGGCGTCCGTTACGCCGCGCAGCCGGCTGATAGCGAGCATCGTTTCGGGCATGGCAAAGCCGAAGCGCTTTCCGCCCTGTTTCAGGTGTTCATCATCGCGCTGTCGGCGCTGGCCATATTCTACCGCGCGATCGAGCGGCTGATGAACGGCGAAGTCACTGCACATGCCGAATATGGCATCGGCGTGTCGCTCATCGCCATCGTCGTCACGCTGGGCCTGCTGGCCTACCAGCGCTATGTCATTGCCAAGACAAAATCGGTCGCGATCACGGCGGACCATGTTCATTACCAGTCCGATGTTCTGCTGAACATCGCCGTGATCGCAGCGCTAGCGCTCGATCAATATGCCGGGATCGTGTGGGCCGATCCGGTGTTTGGTATCGGCATCGCCGCCGCGCTGATGCTCGGTGCATGGCGCGCCTCGACGCAAGCGGTAGATCAGTTAATGGATCGCGAATGGCCCGAGGAAAAGCGTCAGCACTTCCTGCGTGTTGCCGCCCGCCATCCCGAGCTTGCCGGCATCCATGACTTGCGGACACGCACCAGCGGGACGCAGGATTTCGTGCAGTTCCATGTCTGGATGGACCCTGACATGACAGTTGCCGAGGCGCACCGCGTTATGGACGAAGTCGAAGACAAGCTGGCGCATGAATTTCCCGCGACCGAAATCCTGATCCACATCGATCCCGAAGGACAGGTCGACAGGGAAGGCGTCCTGCCGAGCCATCTTGCCGAGGAAGCGACGCGATGAAAATACCGTTTGCCCAGATCGATGCCTTTGCCGACCGGCCGTTTACCGGCAATCCGGCAGGCGTAATGCCGCTGGACGCATGGCTTGACGACGATGTCCTCCAGTCGATCGCACAGGAAAACAATCTTAGCGAAACAGCATTCATCGTCCCTGACGCCAGTGGTGCGGCTGACTATGAATTGCGCTGGCATACCCCCGCTGCCGAAGTCGCTTTGTGCGGTCACGCGACACTGGCGAGTGGTCATTATGTCTTGAGCGGCGATCCGGCGCGCGCACGAGTGACGTTCAGAACGCGGAGATCGGGTGTTCTGACAGTGGCCCGGATGGACAAGGGATATGAGCTCGATCTGCCAGCATGGGTCGCCATGCCGAAACCGCTGCCGGATATTTGCGCTGCACTCGGAGTTTCGATGCTGGCCGCGACATTATGGCATGACAGTGGCTATGCGCTGATCGTTGTCGACGATGAAGCAGCCGTACGCGGCGTTCGCCCCGATCTTCATGCTTTGGCAGCGCTCGGGCCGATTGTCGCCATCGTCAGTGCGCCGGGTGACGCTGTCGATTTCGTCAGCCGTGTTTTCACGCCACATTTCGACATCCCGGAGGATCCGGTGACGGGCTCGGCGCATGCCGTGGCCGTGCCTTACTGGGCCGGGCGCTTGGGTCGCACTGATCTGACAGCCTATCAGGCGAGCGCGCGCGGTGGCCATGTCGGTTGCAGCCTCAACGGGGATCGCGTTGTGCTGACCGGACAGTGCGTCACCGTGATCGAGGGCATTTTTACGCTTTAGGCGGCAACAGCCAGTTCGGTCGCCACGGTTTCCTCGATCCACCCGCCGCCGATGACGCGTTCGCCTCCATAGAAAACGGCGGCCTGCCCCGGCGAAACGCCATATTCGGGCGCGTCGAAAGAAAGCCACGTACCATCGAGCCGCGCCGGCACAGGCTTGGCCATCGACCGGACTTTCGCGCTCACCGGCCCCCCATAGTCCGAACCGATCAAATTGATTTCCGACAGCCGCGCCGACGACACAGCAAGCGCGCGACGCGGCCCCACGACAACGCGGCAGCTGTCGGGTTCCAGACGCACGACATAAAGCGGCTCGGCTTGTCCACCGACATCGAGGCCGCGGCGCTGGCCGATCGTAAAGCCAACGATCCCGTCATGGTGGCCAAGCACGCGGCCCGACTGATCGACGATATCGCCACCTGCCACTGCTTCGGGCCGAAGCTTTTTGACGAGGCCTCCATAATCGCCGTCGGGCACGAAGCAGATGTCCTGGCTGTCAGGCTTGGCCGCTACGCCCAGCGCCAGTTCGGCGGCAATCGCGCGGACGGCTGGCTTTTCCATGCCGCCCAGCGGAAACCGCAGATAATCGAGTTGCGCCGTCGTGGTCGCGAACAAAAAGTAGCTTTGGTCGCGCGCCGGATCGACCGCGCGGTGCAGTTCGGGACCGTTGGAGCCGACCACGCGGCGGACATAATGTCCGGTTGCCAGACAATCTGCTCCAAGATCGCGTGCCAGGCGAAACAGATCGGTGAACTTCACGCCCATGTTGCAGCGGACGCAGGGGATCGGCGTGCGTCCGGCAAGATATTCATCGGCAAACCCGTCGATGACCGAATTGCGAAAGCGGCTTTCGTGATCGAAGACATAATGCGCGATGCCGAGCTTGTCGGCGACGGCGCGCGCATCGCGGATATCCTGACCTGCACAGCATGCGCCCGGTCGCTTGATCGCTTCGCCATGATTGTAAAGCTGAAGCGTCACCCCGATCGTCTCGGCACCCGACCTTGCTGCAAGTGCGGCCACGACCGACGAATCGACGCCGCCCGACATTGCCACGACAATGCGCTTTCCCACCAAAGACCCAAGCTGAAACAGATCGTCCATGCCCTAGCATGTAGGGCATCGCTGAAAAAATGTCATGGTTTACCAGGTCTTCACCAAATCATGCGCATAGCCTGCGTCATGGATATGAGTTTCGCCCGTCGCCGCAAGGCACAGCCGGTCACGACAACGCCCGATCTGGCCGTGTTGCTGTCGGAAATGAGTACGAAGCAGGTGTCGAGCCACACAGCTTTGACGCAAACGAGGACCGAACCGTCGACGCCCTCGGCCGTGTCGGATCCGCTGGTCGACATCTTTGCGCCGCTTGGTCGTTTCGAAACGACGACGCACAGTTTCAGCAATAAAATCGCAAGCCCCGTAATTCCGCGTAAACTAAAATGACCAAGGCGTTTACCTTGGCGTTTCAGCGTATCTTCAAGCCCTCGCTGTTAGACCGCTTCAATCGAATGAGCGTTTGGCACTGTTGGTGTCTGTGAGGATATAAATGATCGAGAACCAGAAAATCCGCCCTGCTCAAGTTATCGGGCCGTTGGGCGAACCACTGACGCTGGCAACGCTGCCGCCAGCGGGCACCACCCGCTGGGTTGTGCGCCGCAAGGCTGAAGTCGTTGCTGCAGTGAACGGTGGTCTGCTGTCGATCGACGATGTCTGCAATCGCTACGGCTTGACGCTCGAAGAGTTTGCCGGATGGCAGCGCGCGGTCGATCGTTCGGGCATGCCGGGTCTGCGCGTCACCCGCATCCAGCATTACAAATCGCTTTACGAGCGCCAGCAGAAATATTGACGCCTTGGCACCTGCGCTGCATCGGGGTGTGGCGCAGGTGAAAGGTTTTCATGTTCGGCTTTACGGTTTGGCTCGTGATCGGCGGTATCGTTGGCTGGGTCGCAAGTGCTTTGAAGCGAACGGGCACACAACATAATATTCTTGTATACATCGTCCTCGGCATCGTCGGATCCTATGCCGGTGGCTCGCTTTTGGCGCCGTTCGCCGGCATAAGAACACCGTTCCATTATCTGATCGCTCTCGGCGGGGCGATGGCGGCGATCGCAGCGTATGATTTGGTCAAACGAGCGCGGCTGCGCTGATCACCCCAGCTCGAACGTCACGTTGACGGTGATTCCGACGTCCTGCTCGCCCGGCACGATTTCAGATTTTGCAGCCGAATCCGCCATCTGCGCGCGAACATAGGGCATCGGCGGTGGGCCTGAAACGCTGCTTGTTTCGGCGATCGCGACAATCCGCTTCACAGTCATTCCGGCGGCTCGGGCGTAGAGCTCAGCGCGCGTCCGTGCCGTCTTCATTGCTTCCGCACGCGCCTCGTCCTGCGCAGCTTCGGGTCTGTCGATCGTCAGGGAAGGGCCGTTGATCTGGTTTGCTCCGGCGGCAACCAGCGCGTCCAGAATTGCTCCTGATTTGGCAATATCACGAAACCGCACGGTGACGCTGTTGTTCGCCTGATAGCCGACGACGACGGGCGGCTGATTGTCGACATAACGATACTGCGGGCTGAGGCCGATTTGCGCCGTGGCAATGTCGCGTTCGGCGACGCCTGCGCCGCGCAATGCCGCCAAAACGCGCGTCATCGCTGTCGCATTGCTGACCATGGCAGTTTTCGCCGTGGTCGCCGTGGTGATGACGCCTGCCGAGATGATCGCAACATCGGGCACGCGCTGGACTGTGCCCTGCGCCGAAACATCAAGGCGCGTGCCGCTGATCGTCGGCCCTGTTACTTCGGCCATCGCCGATACCGGCAACGCTGCAATCGCAGCGGCGGCTGCGAGTTTCATGATCATTATTCGTCTCCCTGAACGTTGGTGTTGCGACGCTAATGGCCGCTAATCAGATATCGCCTGTATCCCAGATGAACCTTATGCCGACAGCCCTGTTATGCCTTGCTCTGGCTCCATCGGACAGGCTATGGTGCAGCGCAATGTCAAACTCCGTGCAGGCCGGGGCTTGAGCAGAGTGATCTATTGATGTAATACACCTCGTCGATAGCATTCGGCACGGCGATAAAGGCGTTTGGCAATGAATTTCGAATCCGGATTTTCGACGAAAGGGGCAACCCTCGATCTGATCAGCGACGAAGAAGTCGCCCAGCGCAAGCGCCGCCGGATGCTGATCATCGGTGCACTGGTCGTTGCCGCGCTGGTGCTCGTCGCTGCGTGGTGGATGATGGGGAGCGGCGGCAAGCCTGCTGCCGAAGCCAAGGGTGGCAAGCAGGCACCCACAGTGACTGTCGTTGTTCCCGGGCGCCAGTCGGTCGATCGAGTCATTTCGGCAACCGGCAATCTTGCCGCGCGGCGCGAGCTTCCCGTTGGCGTCGCAGGTGAAGGCGGGATGGTGTCGGCAGTGCTGGTCGAGCCCGGCCAGTGGGTCGGTGCCGGGCAAGTCCTCGCAACGATCGATCGCAGCGTCCAGTCGCAGCAGGCCGCGTCGCTTAATGCCCAGATTGCTGTTTCCCAAGCCGATGCGCGGCTGGCGCAATCCGAGCTGGAGCGCGCGCAGGCTTTGGTTACACGGGGGTTCATTTCCAAAGCAGACATTGATCGCAAAACAGCAGCGCGCGATTCGGCGCGCGCCCGCGTCAATGTGGCCCGCGCACAATTCCAGCAATCGCAGGCAAGCAATTCGCGCCTCGATATTCGTGCGCCGGCTGCGGGCCTCGTTCTCGAGCGCAAAGTCGAGCCCGGGCAGGTCGTCAGCGCCGGATCGGGCGTCCTGTTCCGCATGGCAAAGGGCGGCGAGATGGAAATGCTCGCACGACTGGGCGAAAGCGATCTTGCTCGCATGACAGTTGGCCAGCAGGCGACGATTACGCCTGTCGGCGGCACGCAAGCGTTCAAGGGGCAGATCTGGCAAGTCGCGCCCGTCATCGACCCGCAGACGCGTCAGGGCTTTGCCCGGATCGCGGTGCCTTATGACAAGGCGTTGCGTCCCGGCGGCTTTGCGGCTGCCAGCATCATCAGTGGCGCAGCCGATGTGCCATTGCTTCCCGAATCCGCAGTTCAGAGCGATGCCAAGGGCAGTTTTGTCTATATCGTGGGTCAAGGAAACAAGATCGAGCGCCGTGATGTTCAGGTTGGTGACGTTAACGATCAGGGCGTCACGATCCTTACCGGCCTGACGGGTCGCGAAGCGGTCGTGCTCAGCGCAGGGGCTTTCCTGAACCCCGGCGAAGTCATTATACCCCAGCGAATAAAGTCGACGAGTTGATGCTTAAGAGGATTGCCGCCCGATGAGTTTCCGTAACATTTCGGCATGGTCAATCCGCAATCCTGTCGCGCCGATCGTTCTGTTCATTGCACTGCTCCTAGCGGGGACTCTGTCTTTTTCGCGGATGAGCATCAACGACAGTCCGGATATCGACTTTCCCGCCGCAGAGATCAACATTTCGCAACCAGGTGCCGCGCCCAGTGAAATGGAAACGCAGGTCACGCAAAAAGTCGAAGCGGCAGTACGCGGCGTTAACGGGATCGACGAAATCAATTCGACGATCCGTGAAGGCAGTTCGAGCACATTTGTCCAGTTCGCGATCGGCACACCGACCGACCGCGCAGTCAACGATGTTCGCGATGCCATTGCCAATATCCGCAGTGATCTACCCGATGGTATTCTCGAGCCGCAGGTTCAGCGTGTCGATATCGGCGGCAGCGAAATCGCTATTTTCTCGGCCGAAGCGCGCGACATGACGCTGGAGGAACTGAGCTGGTACGTCGACAATAATGTCGCCAAGAAACTGCGCTCGATCGAAGGTGTAGCTGCCGTCACCCGCAGCGGCGGCGTCGATCGCGAAATCCGCGTCGTGCTCGACCCGGCCAAGCTCCAGTCGCAGGGCGTTACAGCATCGCAGGTCAATGCGCAGCTGCGGTCGATCAACCTGAATGCGGCGGGCGGGCGCGCAGAGATTGCCGGGTCCGAACAATCGGTGCGTGTGCTTGGCAATGCCAGCAATGCATTTGCGCTGTCGCAGATGAACATCAACGCCGGGAACGGGCGGACGGTCAAGCTTGCCGATATTGCCGAAGTGCGTGACGGCTATGCCGAGCAGCGGACGCTGGCCAAGATGAACGGGCGTCAGGTGCTGAGTTTCGCCATCGAGCGGTCGAAGGGCGCGTCCGAAGTCTCGGTCTACAAGGCCGTGAACAAGGAACTCGACGCCCTTAAAAAAGCGAACCCCAAAGTGTCGTTCGTCGAGCTGTTCACCAGCGTCAACGACACCATGACACAGTATAAGTCCGCCATCCATGCGATGATCGAAGGGGCGATTCTTGCCGTTCTGGTTGTGTGGCTGTTCCTGCGCGACTGGCGTGCAACGCTGATTGCCGCTGTGGCTATTCCCCTGTCGGCGATACCCGCCTTCTGGTTCATGGATCTGATGGGCTTCACGCTCAACTTTCTGTCGCTGCTCGCACTCAGCCTTGTCGCGGGTGTTCTTGTCGATGACGCGATCGTCGAGATTGAAAATATCGTACGTCACATGCGCATGGGCAAGACCGCCTATCAGGCCTCGATCGATGCTGCCGACGAAATCGGTCTTGCAGTACTCGCGACCACAATGGCGATCGTTGCTGTGTTCCTGCCGGTGGGCCTGATGCCCGGCATATCGGGTCAATTCTTCAAGAATTTCGGATTGACGGTCGTAGCGGCTGTGCTCGTCAGTCTGGCTGTTGCGCGTCTCATCACGCCGATGATGGCGGCCTACTTCCTGAAATCGCATGGCCACGCCACGCATGGCGAGGGGCGCTTCATGGACATCTACATGAAAGTGCTCGCCTGGACGATGGACAGCAGCCGGGTTGCTGCACTGAAGGGCAAGAGTCGCCTGTCGCATCTCTGGGCGCACCGCGTGGACCACCGGCTTTGGACAGTGGGGCTGGGCGGGCTTTCTTTTGTCGCAACGGTCATCGCGTTCTGGGGCATCCCGATTACGTTCCAGCCCGCGCGCAACAACGATTTCAGCCAGCTGCGCATTTTCATGACCCCCGGCACGACGCTGCAACGCACCGAGGCTGTTATCGACGATGTCCGCGACATGCTGGCAACGGCTCCAGAAGTTCAGTCGGCATTTTCGAGGATCAATGTAGGGAACGGCAACATTTTCCTGACCCTGAAAAAAGACCGTGAAATGACCAGTGTCGAGTTTCAGCGCAGCTGGGCTGACCGGCTCAACAAGATTCCCGACGCGCGCGTCTTTTTCCAGTCACAATCGGGTGGCGGTCCCGGCAGCGGGGGTCGCGACATCACGATTACTTTGGGCGGGGACAATCCTGAACTTCTGATCGCAACGGCAAACAAGGTCGTTGAGGAAATGAAGGGGATGCCCGAACTTGTGGCACCACGCACGGGGGCCGATCTGCAGCGCCCCGAGATCATCGTGACGCCGCGCACGCAACTGGCAGCCGAACTTGGCGTCACGACGCAAGCGCTTAGCCAAGCCATCCGCATCGCCACGCTTGGGGAAATCGATCAGAACAGCGCGAAATTCTCGCTCAGCGACCGCCAGATTCCGATCCGCGTCCTGCTCGACCAGCAGTCGCGGCAGAGCCTGTCAACAATCGAGAACCTGCCGGTGCCGACGATCACCGGCGGCTCGGTGCCGCTGAAGGTCGTTGCCAATATCCGCTTCGGCTCAGGCCCCGTCCAAATCCAGCGCACCAATCAGATACGGCGCGTGTCGCTCGGCGCCGATCTGGCGCCTGGCCTTGTTTCGGGCGATGCCATGCCGAAAATCGCCGAATTGGCGACGATGAAAAACCTGCCGCAGGGTGTGTCCGAACTGAAACTTGGCGAAGCGAAATGGCAGGCCGAACTTTTCATGAGTTTTATCATCGCGGTCATCACCGGCATATTGCTCGTGTTCGCAACGCTGGTGCTGCTGTATAAACGCGTCATGCCGCCGTTCGTCAACATGGGCTCGCTGCTGCTGGCCCCGCTTGGCGGCGCGCTGGCAATCCGTCTGACCGGCGATCCGTTGTCGATGCCCGTGCTCATCGGACTGTTGCTGCTCCTCGGCATCGTTGCCAAAAACTCGATCCTGCTCGTCGATTTCGCACTCGAAGAAGTGAACAAGGGCGTCGATAAATACACCGCCATCATGGACGCAGGGCACAAGCGTGCACAGCCGATCGTCATGACGACCGTTGCCATGGTCGCTGGCATGATACCTGTTGCCCTGTCGCTTGGAAGCGACGGCAGCTTCCGGGCACCGATGGGCGTCACTGTGATCGGCGGATTGATCGTCTCGACAGTCCTCACCCTGCTGATCGTGCCGGCGACCTTCAGCCTTGCGGTTGGTTTTGAACAGCGTCTGGGGCCATGGCTGTCGCGCAAACTAACCAATGGTGGCGAAGGCGCACCGAGCGCGCAACCCGCCGAGTGAGCCTGCGCGCCCGTTTGAACCCGCTCCAGGGCGGGGCAACGCGGATGCGCACCGCGGCAACCGGCCTGCTATTCCTGATGGCTGCCGTGTATCTGACAGCGCGTGTCTACGAACCCATTCATCCGGCAATCGGTTTCGTGCGGGCGTTTGCCGAAGCCGCAATGGTGGGTGGTCTGGCCGACTGGTTTGCCGTCACGGCGCTCTTCCGCCACCCGCTCGGCATTCCCATTCCGCATACCGCTATCATTCCGCGCAACAAGGACCGGATCGGTGATACGCTGGCACTGTTCCTGCGCGACAATTTCCTGACCCCTGCGGTCGTTGCGCGGCGGATGCGCCGCGTCGATGTCGCCAGCGCGGCAGGCCGGTTTCTGACCAGAGCACCCGATGAAGGCGGGCGGTTCAAGGCAGGGGCGTCGCGCCTGATTGCCAACATGATCGAATCGTTCGATCAGGAACGGCTCGGCGGGATGGTCAAATCTGCTTTGGCAGCGCGGATAAGCGAGTTGAATCTGGCCCCGCTGCTGGGTCAGGCGCTCAGTGCGGCGATCGCCGAACAGCGCCATTTGCCACTTCTCGATGGTATCATCCGCTGGGCGGGCAAGACCCTAAGCGCGAACGACCAGCTTGTCCGCGACATGGTGCACAAGCGTGCCGGCGGCATCCTGCGCTGGACGGGCCTCGACGAACGCCTTGCCAATGCCATCATCGATGGCCTCCAGAAAATGCTGGATGACATGGCGGCCGAGCCCGATCACCCGTTGCGCGAAAAGGCGGAGGAAGGGCTGGCAACGCTCGCCTACGATTTGCAGCATGATGACAGGATGCAAGCGCGCGTCGCCGGATTGCGCGATGAGATCCTCGAGAATCCAGCAATGCGCAAATGGCTCGACGGCTTGTGGGAAAGTGCGCGGGCGGCGCTGCTGCGCTCGGCGCGCGATCCCGATGCCGCGCTTGCCGGCAAGTTCGGCGAAGCACTGCGCCAACTCGGCGACACGCTGCTGAAGGACGAGAAGCTTCGCATCACGATCAACCGCTTTGCAAGACGAACGGCAGTCGGCGCGACGGCAGGCTACGGCGACGGCATCGTCAAACTGGTGTCGGACACCGTGCGCGGGTGGGATGCCGAAACGATCACGGGCCGCGTCGAAAACGCCGTCGGGCGCGATCTGCAGTTTATCCGCGTGAACGGGACCGTCGTTGGCGGGCTGGTCGGCGTCGTGCTCCACACGATCGACGTCTCGCTTTAGCCGCTCAGCTTGCGTTCCCACGCAAGCGCATCCTTAACGATCCCGTCGAGATCGGCGCGCCTGGGTGTCCAGTCCAGCGTTGCCAGAATGCGGCTGTTATCGGCCACCAAGGCATCGGGATCGCCCGCGCGGCGCGGCTCCATGCGGCGGTCGATTTTCATGTTGGTCACGCGGTCGACCGCATTGAGCACTTCGTTCACACTGAACCCGCGGCTGTATCCGGCATTCATGATGTGACTGGTCGCCGGATCGGCAATCAGCTTTTCGAGTGCAGCGACATGCGCATCGGCCAGATCGCTCACGTGGATGTAATCGCGCACGCCGGTGCCGTCGGGTGTATCATAATCGGTACCGAACACGCTGACATGCGCCCGCTTGCCTGTCGCGGCTTCGGCGGCAATCTTGATCAGGTGCGTTGCTCCTGCCGTCGATTGCCCCGCGCGCCCTGCCGGATCGGCCCCCGCGACATTAAAGTAACGCAACGCGGCATAATTCATCGGATGGGCGGCCGCCGTATCGCGCAGCATCGCTTCGGTCATCAGCTTGGACATGCCATAGGGATTGATCGGCACGGTCGGGCTGTCCTCGCGCACCGGGATCGCTGCGGGAATGCCATAAGTCGCAGCCGTCGACGAGAACAGGAAATGCGGTATGCCTGCGGTAACGGCGGCTTCGAGCAAAGCGCGCGTGCGCACCGTATTGTTCAGATAATATTTGAGCGGATCGCTGACTGACTCGGGCACCACGACCGAACCGGCGAAATGGACAATGGCACGGATGCCGTGGGTTTCGATGATGCGCGCGACCAACGCTCCGTCATCGATATTGCCTTCATAGAATGGCACATCGTCGGGCACCGCTGATCGAAAACCGGTGACGAGATTGTCGATCACTGCGACCGACCAGCCCGCGTCCCTGAACGCGAGCACGGCATGGCTGCCGATATAGCCCGCGCCCCCGGTAATCAGGACAGGCAATTTCATCGACGAAGCCCGGCAAACAAATGGCCGTTGTCGCGGTGCACCATCTCGAGGAACGATTTCGGCTTTTTCATCAGATTCTGTGGAAACGTGACTTTCATGCCCACCAGTGCGGCAGCCTCGCCCGCGAAATGCACGCAATTGGCTCTTCCCAGATTATACCCTTTGGGCCCACGCTTGGCCCAATTGCCGACGAGCGCCATCAGCCGGTCATAGGTCGCATCGGGCACGGTCACGGCGAAATGCCGGCGGCTGCGCGCGACATAGGGCGGGCCCTTCGTTTCGATGTCCCCCTGAGTCGATCCGAACAGCGCGGCATCGGTCGATCGCGCCGTAAAGCCGTAATTGGTGCTGATCGGCGGGCCGCCGCGCGTCAATGTCCCTGTCACGGTGAAAAAGGCATGCGGAAAAGCACGCATGCCGAGCGCTTCCATGTCGTGCGAATAAAAAGTGATGGTCACGTCGGCGCGCGCCGCGAGCGGAGCAAACAGTGCAGTCAGGAGCAGAAATGCGCGCCACATGTCGCCGCCTATGGCCGCAACGGGACTGGCCTGTCGAGCCATTTTGCTCCAGGGACGGTGGAAGTACCAACGGGAAAGGTGTCGATTGGCCAAAGCGATTTTCATAACCGGCGGGGGATCAGGCATTGGTCGCGCAACGGCCCAGCATTTTGCAGCAAAGGGCTGGTTCGTCGGTCTGGCCGACGTGAACGCACAGGGGCTTGCTGACACCACAGCACTTTTGCCAGCGGGGCAGTCGGCACATTATATCATGGATGTCTGCGACCGCGCGGCTTGGGAAACGTCGCTCGCCGATTTCGACGTGAAAAGTGGTGGCCGTCTTGATGTCCTGTTCAACAATGCGGGTATCGGTACCGGCGGCCCGATCGATGCAATGACGCCACAGGATATCGAGCGCGTTCTCGACATCAATCTGAAAGGTGTATTCTGGGGCGCACAAGTCGGCTTTCCCTATCTCAGGAAAACACCTGGATCGGCGCTGGTCAGCACATCGTCCGCCGCAGGGCTTTATGCGGGGCCGGGCATGTCGGCGTATTCGGCAACGAAATTCGGCGTCCGCGCCATGACCGAATCGCTCGACCGCGAATGGGCTGTCCACGGTATCAAGGCACGCACGATCATGCCGAGCTTCATCGACACCCCGCTGCTCGATGCGGTAAGCGCCGGATCGAACGAAAGCGTGCGTGAAACCGTGCGCAGCGCAGGCCTCGAATTCACGCCCGTCGAAAAGGTTGCGCAGGCAGTCTGGGACGCGGCACATGGCAAGCGGGTTCATATTGTCGTCGGGAAAACCGCCAGGCGCCTGAAGATGGCGACGACGTGGGCACCCTGGCTGCTGCCTAAATCTCTCGCACGGCGGGATTGAGCCGATGAGTGTCGCTTTTCGCCGCGAGAGCGATGAAGAACATCTCGAGCCCAAGTTCGAACTGCCGCTGCCACCCGGTGCCAACCTGGTGACTGCGCGCGGACTGGCAATGATCAGGGCCAAGGTTGCCGAGCTTCAGGCCGCGCTTGAAACCGCTTCCGATGACCCCACACGCCAGGGGATCAGACGCGATCTGCGCTACTGGAGCGCACGCGATTCGACCGCAATCATGGCGCCCAGACCCGATGGCGATACTGTCGCTTTCGGTACCCATGTGACGTTCGTCCTGAACGGCACGACACGCACCATTGCTATTGTCGGCAGCGACGAAGCCGATCCTGCGACCAACCGGATTACCTTCACTGCGCCGCTCGCCTGCGCCATGATGGGTCTGTCGGTCGGCGATGTTGCCGATTTCAACGGGCAACCGGACACCATCGAAATCCTCGCGATCACGACTTAACCCACCAGTGCGTCGATCGCCTTGGCCAGTGCCACATCGCGCACCGACAATCCGCCGGCGTCATGCGTGGTCAGCAGGATATCGACCCGATTATAAACATTCGACCATTCGGGATGATGATCCGCTTTTTCGGCAAGGATCGCCACCCGCGTCATGAACCCGAATGCGTCGACGAAATCCGCAAACAGGAACTGCCGCGTGATTGCGTCGCGGGCTTCGTCATAATCCCATTCGTCGAGTGCATCGAGTGCGGCCGCACGGTCGTCTTCGTCCAGTTGCTCGATCATCTTTGCCACTCCTGAATCTCACCGCTATGTCGCAGCGATGGCGGGTCCCGGTCAATCACTGGCATTTGAAAATGTGACGTGCGTGCGTGGGCGGCGGTTCCTGTTTGGGGATGTTTCTTTTATGTTGAACGCCGGCGACGCGCTTGTCGTGACCGGTCCCAACGGCGCCGGGAAGTCCAGCCTCCTGCGCCTTGCTGCCGGGTTGCTGGACGCCGAACAGGGGCAAATCAAGCGCGATGGCGCGATCGCACTTGCTGACGAGCATATGGCGCTCGATCCGGCACTCTCCCTTTTTGATGCCCTCGATTTCTGGGCGCAGATCGACGGGTCAAATGCCATGTCGGCGCTGGGCTCGGTCGGCCTCGATCACCTTGCACGGGTGCCGGTGCGGATGTTGTCGACGGGGCAGCGCCGACGTGCCACGCTGGCCAGAACACTGGCGGCGCGGGCCGAAATCTGGCTGCTGGACGAACCCGCCAATGGCCTCGACCTCGAATCGATTGCGATGCTCGAAGGGTTGATCGCGGTTCACCGGATGCAGGGCGGGATTGTCGTCATCGCATCGCACCAGCCCATTGCCGTCGACGGCGCGCAGACACTGGCGCTCTGATGATCGGAACGCTGATCTGGCGCGATGTGACGCGGGCCTTCCGCAGCGGCGGGATCGCGTTGCCGGTCGCCTTTTTCCTGCTGGTGGCGACACTTTATCCTTTTGCTGTCGGGCCCGATGGTCCGTTGCTGGCAAAAACCGGCGGCGGCGTGCTCTGGGTCGCGGCGCTCCTTGCGGCCCTGCTTCCGGTCGATCGCCTGATCGCGCCCGACGTTGAAAGCGGTGTCCTCGATCAGTTCGCCGTGCGCGGCATTGCCGATGAAGTTGTCGCGATTGCAAAGGTCATTGCGCATTGGCTCGGTTTCGGCCCTGCGCTGATGATCGCAGCCATTCCAGCAGCGGCACTGCTGCGGCTCGATGGCACCACGTTGATGACAGTCGAAATCGGGCTGCTGCTCGGCACCCCCGGCCTCGCAGCGCTGGGCGTCATGATCGCCAGCCTTACCAGCGGCTTGCGCGGCGCAACGGCGCTGACTGGTCTCCTGATGCTGCCGCTTGCGATCCCGATTCTGATTTTCGGGGCGGGCAGCCTTGGCCCCTCGGGCGTCGGCGGCCTGAAACTGCTTGCGGCCGCTTCGCTATTGCTTGTTGCCATCGCGCCTTTCGCAACAGGCGCTGCGCTCAGGGCTTTGCGCGACTAGACCAGCGCGCAAAAATCGCAGTCGGCAGCGCCAACCCCCGCGCTTCCTCACGCACCGCCAGTTCGCCGCATTCGACGGTGCCCGGCAAATCGCCGAACGCCTGTGCCATCAGTTCGCCGATCGCCAGCGCCGACATTCGGATTGCATAAACCGTCAGGAACACGAAGGCCGACCGCTCGTCGACGAGCGCGCGACAGTTTGCGATCAGTCCTGCCAGATCTTCTTCGAGTCGCCAGACTTCGCTTTCGGGCCCCCGCCCGTATTTCGGCGGGTCGAGAATGATCCCGTCATAGCGCCGCCCGCGCCGCACTTCGCGCGCGGTGAACTTTGCGGCATCGTCGATCAGCCAGCGGATCGGCTTGTCCGCCATGCCCGACAGCATCGCATTGGCTTTGGCAGCCTCGACCGATTTCTTCGACGCATCGACATGGACGACAGACGCGCCTGCACGTGCTAGCGCCAGTGACCCGACGCCGGTGTAGCCGAACAGGTTGAGGCATTCCGACGATGCGGGCAATTGCGCTTTTGCCCAGTCCCACACTGGCATCATGTCGGGGAAGAACCCGAGATGCCGAAACGGCGTCGTCTGCGCGGTGAAGGTCAGGCCATCCCACGCCAACGGCCACCCCGCTTTGGGCACCTCGCGCGCATACTCCCAGCGCCCGCCGCCGTCCTCGTCCGATCCCGGCACGAACGCACCATCGGCGTCCCATGCGTCATGCGCAGGTGCCCACATCGCTTGCGGTTCGGGGCGGATGAATTTGTGCGGGCCGTATCGTTCGAATTTGCGGCCATGGCCTGAATCGATCAGGCCATAATCCGCCCACGGCTCGCCAGTGAGCGTGACCAGCTTCACGCCGACCGTTCGAGCACATAATCCCGCACGGCGTCCAGCGTGGCGGGCAAGCTGTCGTAGCGTTCCTCGCGATCGAACAGGCCCGATAGCCGCTGCGGTAACGACGGTCGCACACCCGTGGCGCGCTCGACCGCATCGCGGAATTTCGCCGGATGCGCCGTCGCCAGCGTCACCACCGGCACGTCACCGGGCAAGTCCGCCTCGCGCGCCGCTGCCAACCCGATTGCGGTATGCGGATCAAGCACCTGTCCCGCGCCGTCATGCGCCCAGCGCATCGCCATCGCCATCGCATCGCCATCGATCCGCGCACTGGTGAACAGCCCCGATGCCCCGGCGCGCTGCGCATTGGTCAGCGTCATCCTCTTCGATGCCTCGAAACCCGCCATCTCCGCTGCCGTCGCGGCACCATCGCTTCCGCCCAGATCGAACAGCAGGCGTTCGAAATTCGACGACACCTGAATGTCCATGCTTGGCGTGGCCGTCGGCGTCACTGTCCCGCAGCTGTAATCGCCCGTCGAAAGCGCGCGGTGGAGGATATCGTTGACGTTGGTCGCCACGATCAGCCGCGCCACCGGCAGCCCCATTTTCGCCGCGACATAGCCTGCAAACACATCGCCGAAATTGCCGGTCGGGACCGAGAATGCAACAGCTCGGTCCGGCGCCCCAAGGCGGACGGCGGCGTAGAAATAATACACCACCTGCGCCATCAGCCGTGCCCAGTTGATCGAATTGACGGCCGACAGCGTGACCCGCGATGTCGTTTCCGCATCGGCAAACATGGCTTTCACGATCCGCTGCGCATCGTCGAAATCGCCGTCGATCGCGATGTTATGGATATTTGGCGACAGCACCGTCGTCATCTGCCGCCGCTGCACATCGGACACGCGGTTCGCCGGGTGAAGCATGAACACATCGACTTTGGCGCGCCCCGCCAGCGCATCGATCGCCGCTGAGCCCGTATCGCCCGACGTCGCGCCGATGACTGTCAGATGCGTGTCACGGTTCGACAGAAACCGTTCGAACAGCAGCCCGAGCAGCTGCAACGCAACGTCCTTGAACGCCAGCGTCGGCCCGTGAAACAGCTCGAGCAACCAGTTCCGCGCATCGAGCTGCACCAGCGGCGTCACTGCATCATGTGCGAACCGTCCGTAAGCCTGGGTGCAAAGCCCGCGTAATTCGTCCTCGGTCAGCGCATCGCCGACAAACGGCATCATCACCGTAACGGCGGTCTCGACATAGGATTTGCCCGCCAGCCCTGCGATCGTCTCGCGCGACAACGTCGGCCACACGCGCGGCACGTAAAGCCCGCCGTCGCTCGCCAGGCCCGTCAGTGTCACGTCCTCAAACCCTAGCGCCTCGGCGCGCCCGCGTGTGCTCACATAATCCATCGCCGCTGCGCCTAGCCGCAATCGCAACGCTTCGTAAAGCGTGCGCCGCTAAGCTGCGCGGTGTGTCGAAACTCCTGCTTTTGCTTGTCGGTGGCGCCGTGATCGTTGCGATTTTCAGCCCGCGCGAACAACCGGCTCCGATTGCCCCGGCTGCTCCGGTTGGCGAACCGGTGGCTGCCGCTGCGCAGCCGATCATGAACGGCGGCGATTTCACTCTGACCCGCGCACCCGACGGGCATTTTTACACCGATGCGCAAGTCAACGGCACGATCGTCCGCTTCCTCGTCGATACCGGCGCGTCGAGCGTTGCGTTATCGAAAGCCGATGCGGCGCGGGTCGGGCTTCAGTTCACCGATGCGGATTTTACCTTGAGCGGGCAGGGCGCAGGCGGCGCGCTCTCGCTCAAGCCCGTCATGCTCGACCGCGTTATCGTCGGCACCACTGACGCGGCCAATGTCGAAGGGGTGATCGTCAACAGCGACATGCAAGTCTCGTTGCTCGGGCAAAGCTGGCTGAAGCGCGTCGGCACTGTCGAGATCAAGGGCGACCGGATGGTGTTCCGCTAGCGGCGCGCCGCACCGCGTGCGGCAGACTCGCGCGGAACCGGCCGACCTTGCGCTCGCAAGGATCGACGGCGCGGAATTTACTTCCGCGTCGGCTCGCCGGGCACCACGCGCACTGGCACCGGGATGTTGCAGATGTCCGCCCCGCCCGCAGGCCGAATGAAAAACGGATCGCGGCGATTGGCGCGCGCATCGGCATAAGTCGCGAACGTCACGCTCTCGGTCGACAGATATTCGAAGCGCGGCAGGTCTTTTACTTCACTGCCGATACGGATCGACGTGATCGTTGTGCGCTCCTCGGGCTTTTCATAAAATCCCAGCGGCCCGGTCCCGCGCGGCAGGCTCGACAGATGCTCAATCCCCGATATGACGCGCCCGACCAGCGCGATATTGCGATCCAGATGCCGCGGCGCATGGCCGATGACGGTATAAAGCTCAGCCCCCGTCCCCGTATCCGGCGGCATCCCGCGCCCGACCCCGACCATGCCGTAGCAGTGGACGGGGAACAGTCCTCCACCCCCAAAT
>JAYTAP010000067.1:0-3482 GCA_043737475.1 Sphingomonas sp. | reverse complement strand
GGCAGGCCAGCGACGATGATGCATTGCTGTTCGATGTTCGCGTCGGCCAATACCGCGTGGGCGACGGTGTCCGTGGCTATCAAACCAATACCGGCATCTGCGTCGATCTGGCCGATGTCATCATGGCATTCGATTTGCCTGTCCGGCTCGACAAGAAGTCGCGCCGCGCAACTGGCTGGTTGTTCGAGGAGAGCCGCACATTCACCCTCGACCGCGAAGCGGGCAGAGTACAAATCATGAACAAAAGCCTCGTGGTAGGCACAAATGATATTCGCGATGTGCCGGAAGGGTGGTGTGTCGATGTCAAAACGTTGGAAAGCTGGCTGAATGTCGATGTTCAGGCCGATCAATCGAACGCATTGCTCATTATCAAGGCTGACCGGAAACTTCCCTTCGAGTTGGCCGAAGAACGCAAGGCGCGGGCGGGCAAGGTTGGCCCAACCAGGCAGTTCGATCTTGCCAGTCTACCGCAGGCAAAAGACCCGTACCGCACCTGGCGGACCCCCTCTATTGACGTCGTGGCGTCAACCGGCCTGAGCCGCGACAAACGCAATGGCAATCGGTTCGACGCACGTTACGAGATATTTGCCAGCGGAGAAATAGCAGGTGCATCGTTTGACGCGCGGCTTTCGTCCAACGAGCGTGCCGTCCCGCAAAGCCTGCGGCTGCGGGCGTATCGCACTGACCCGGCTGGAGCATTGCTCGGGCCGCTGAAAGCAACACACTTTGCCGTGGGCGACGTTTCGACCAACTCGACGCCACTGGGCATCCAGACGACCCCGGGACGCGGCGCATTTGTTACCAACCGGCCCTTAGGTCGTGCCGAAAGCTTCGACCGCACGACGTTCCGTGGTGAATTGCCCGACGGCTGGGATGCCGAGCTTTACAGGAACGACCAACTGATCGCCTATTCGCAAAGTCGCGGCGATGGCCGTTATGAATTTCTCGATGTGGCTTTGCAATATGGGCAGAACAGGTTCGAGGTCGTACTATACGGGCCACAGGGGCAAATTCGCCGCGACGTGCGCATGATCCCGGTCGGGCTCAACTCAATTCCTCCGCGCGAAACCTATTATTGGGCCGCGGTGCAGGACGCCGGTCGCGATCTTGTCAACTTCGCCGATATTGATCCGGCGGATTATCTCGGTTGGCGTGGCGGTTTTGGGTTGGAGCGCGGTGTTGACGCCAGAACGTCAATAGCAGGATCGTGGTTCTCTGCGATGTTGCGCGGGCGAAGAGAGAATTATCTGGAAGGATCGGTACGTCGTGCAGTCGGTCCTGCCTTGTTCGAACTGGCTGCAGCCAGCAATCTGGGTCGTGGGTACGCTTTTCGCGGTCAGGTGCTGGCACAGGTCGGTGAAACACTGGTCAGTGGCGAAAGCGCCGCGCTGCTTGGCGACTATCAGAGCGAGCGCTATGACCGCGATCTGCGCCGCCGTAACAGCCTTTCGGTCGATCATAGCTTTAAGCTGGGTCGCCACTATTTTCCGCTGCGCGCAGAAGCAAGCTACAGCACCAGCTCAGACGGTAGCAAAAAGCTCGAAGTGGGTTCTAGACTATCATTTAATATCAAACAGTTAAGTGCAAGTGCGGAATTGAGATGGGAAAAGGATTTTTACGGCACCGGCACCGACCCGCAATCACGGTTGGAACTGGCGCTGCGCTTGTCCGGCCGCATCGGCGGCATCCGTCTGCGCGGCGAGACGGAATTCGGGCTGACCGGCGATAGCGGCTTTCGCGAGTCGAAACTGACCGCCGAATGGCGCGCTGGCGAAAAGTCCGAATGGCGTGCCGAAGTTGGCTATTCGGTCGGAGATTCGCGTGGGCGTCTGGCCATCGGACATACCCGCCGCTTCAAACATTTTGCGCTGACCGGTCAGGTCGAGGCGGCGAGCGACGGATCGATTGCGGCAAGCCTCAGCCTTGCGTTCAGCCTTGGTCCCGATCCGCGCGGCGCCGGTATCCGCGTTGTTGCGGAAAAACTCGCATCATCCGGGCAAGCTATGGCGATTGTCTATGAAGACGAAAATGCCGACGGCATCCGTCAGCTGAACGAGCCAGTACAAAAATCGGTCGAGCTCACGGCGGGGCTGTCGGCACGTGGCGAGCCAACCGATAGCAATGGCCGTACAATTATCGACGCATTGCAACCGTTCGAGCCGGTATTGATCGGAATCGACGCATCGAGCCTTCCCGATCCGTTCATTCAACCGGCAACCAGCGGTGTCGTTGTGACCCCGCGACCCGGCGTGCCGGTACTCATTGAGCTTCCACTGGTTGCGGCGGGCGAAATATCAGGCAATCTGCAACGCGAGGGTGGTAAAATGCTGAGCGGTGTCGATCTCGAACTTATCGACCAGGCCGGGCGTATCGCCAAAACGACGCGATCGGAATATGACGGCTTTTTCCTCTTCGAATTTGTACCTTATGGCAGGTACAAGCTGCGCATTGCGACATTGTCGGCAGCGGTCATCGGGACAGAGCCTGAGCTGCCCGGCCTTGCCGAACTCGCCAAGGGCAAAGCGGTCGCCGATCTCGGGATAGTCATCGCGCGTTCGTCGGGGCGTTTGGCGGTTCTGGCTAATTTGCCGCAGGGACCATAGAGCCCTAGCCCGCTTGATGGTTGCCGACCCTCGCCGGGCAAAAATAGTCATTCAGCCCGATGCTCTCACGCGCCCATTTGGAATATGCGTCCGCCGCTGTAACCAAAGCGTATCTGTTGCCGAACTTCAGGATACGGCATAGTATGCCATGAGGTAGGTTACACTAAATGGCTGATATCGAACCATGTACCAAATCGCCGTTAGAACCCGGCGACGTAATCATGCGTCACCGTATTTCGACACGCATCTGGCATTGCGTCAACGCATTGACATTGCTGGTGCTTTTGATGAGCGGTCTGATGATTTTTAACGCCCATTCGCGGTTGTATTGGGGTCAGTACGGCGCGAACACCGATTATGCCTGGTTGGTGATCGATGATGCACGCGATATCGGTTTTGTTGACATCGCAGGGCTTCGGATGGAGACCACCGGAGTTTTGGGGATTTGGAAAGATGCTGAAGGGAAAGAGCGTCGCCGCGCCTTTCCATATTGGAGCACGATACCGTCAGATTACGATCTTCAAGCGGCGCGGCGCTGGCATCTGACATTTGCATGGATATTATCGCTAACGCTCGCGGCTTATATGGTCCGTTCGTTATGGAACGGGCATGTCAAACGTGATCTGCATATTCAGAAATTCGAATGGTCGCCAAGACACATCTGGCACGACGTAAAGGCACATGCACGACTGCGCTTTCCAACAGGCGCGGCGGCAAGCCGATATAATATATTACAAAAGCTCAGTTATGTAGGGGTAATATTTATATTGCTACCGCTCGTCATCTTCACTGGCCTCACCATGTCGCCGGGAATGAATGCGGCGTGGCCGTGGTTGCTCGATCTTTTTGGTGGACGCCAATCTGCCCGGTCGATCCATT
>JAYTAP010000066.1:0-3538 GCA_043737475.1 Sphingomonas sp. | reverse complement strand
AGCAATGCGCCCGATGGCCGCGCCGCATTGTCGAGCAGCGCCTTGTTCCACTTCGCCGCCGCGTTGTGGATCGCCACCGCCCCCGATGCCGCACCCAGACAGCCCAGCCCGTAATGGTCGTCGAGCGGGTGCATATTGCGAATGTGGATAACATTGTCAGCGGGCATCCGCGTCGCCGCTTCACCGGCACGGTACACAAAAGCCACCGGCCAGCCGCGCGGATCGGCCTCGACCGATACCCGTTCGGGGCGCAACGCGTAAAGTTCGCAAGGGCGGCCATCGGGCCCCGGCAGTAATTCGATATAGGCGTTACCGTGCAGCAACAGATGCGCCGCAACTGTCTCGATCAACGCCTGCCCGCCGGATGTCGCCTTCACCAGCGCCAGCGCCGTATCGTCCGAAGACGTCAGCGGCGTCGATGCCACCCCCTCGGCCACCAACCGCACCGCGCGTTGAGCAATCGCATTATGCAAATACCCCTCACGCACGTGCGCCTCATAATGACGCGGCCACTCGCCAAGCGAAGCACCGCCAAAATTGCGCGCCAAATTGACATGAGCGAGCGACACACGCGACCTCGCACGACTTTGAGCCGGACGCAAAAAGCTGCGCCCGGTCGATTTCCAACCGAAGATTTTCATTTTGAATCCTCATCTTAAGCCCCTCCTCCTTTAGGGGAGGGGTTGGGGTGGGGCCTGTCAACAAAGCATAATCTATGCGGCGAGGCCCCACCCCTCCGCCGCTTCGCAGCTCCTCCCCTCCCCTGAAGGGGAGGGCCTTTACTATAATAACCTGATCCTCGGCCCCGCCTTGACCTTGCCCAGCATCAGTTCGGTCATCGCCCACACCAGCGCATCGGCCCTGTCCGGCGATCGCCCCGGCCCTTCATATCCGCCGCCGATAACAAGCCCGCACATCTGGTCTTCCAGCTCGGGAAACGCACCGGCATGAAAGGCCCGCCCCGCTTCGTACAAAGCCGCCACGGGTTCCGCCCGCGCAGATTTTCCTCGGCTCGCATGCACGCGCTTTACCGGCATGCCCAGGTCGGCGGCGCGCAGCGTGCTTTCGACCATATTGCCGCCCTGATTGTCCTCCGCGACCACCCGGTCGGCACCCCATGCCTCGACCGCGGCTGCCACCGCACGCGCCCAACCTTCGGGCGATGCGCCGTGGACCGTGTGATCGGCCAGCACATAGGCCATGCCGTCAATACCCAGCCCGACCGCGACGATCCCGCAGGCATCGCCGTGCGCCGACACCGGCGGATCGACCCCGATCACGATGCGTTTCATTTCGGGGAGTTTTTTCCTTTTGTCTCCCGAATGAATTAAATTCCGTTCGCCTCGAGCACTTCGGCTGGCTTTCAGCCGCTCAGGATAAACTTGGCCGCCGGCCAAGACGAGAGGCCCCTCAGTACTGCACGGTGTCTCGTCTCCGCTCGACACGAACGGATTAGAGGTAACGTGGTACTTAAACGTACTGGGGGCACTTCCCTCTTCGCTCGAGGCGAATGGAATTGGGCGGATACGGCACCCTTCGATCAACTCCCGCGTCCACAACGCGCCTGCAATATCCTCGATCAGCTCGCCTTCAATCTCCTGCCGCCCCCACCGCGTGCCGCCATAAAGCGCCTCCACCGTCGCTGCAAAATCGGGTGACAGATTGCGATTGTCTCGCGTCGCCCCTCTGCATATCACCACACCTTCCTGCAATATTAACCGGCGCAACAAGGGTATCGACCGCGGCGTTGTAGTTACCAGCACACGCGGCCTGCCCCCCAGTCGCAACCCCAGCATCAGATTGTCCCAGGTGGCATCGGCATGGTTCCACTTGCCCAATTCGTCGCACCACGCATGATGGTGTTCCGGCCCGCGCAGTTTTTCATAAGACTCCGCCGAATAAACATGCGCGATTGCTCCGGACGAAAATATCACTTCGCCTTTGCTGGCATTCCATTCGATTTTCTCGCCCGTTTGCGCCACCGCAATCAGGCCGCTTTCGCCTTCGATCATGACTTTGCGGACGTCGTCGACCGTTGCCCCGACCAGAGCGAAGCGCAAAGTATGATCCGCCCGTGCCAACGCGCTAACCCATTCGGCACCTGCACGGGTCTTTCCAAAACCACGGCCTGCCTGTATTATCCACACGCGCCAGTCGCTTTCATCGGGACATTGTCCCTTATGCGCCCATCTTTTCCAGAGCTCGGTCATCACTCTCATGTTGGTGACGGGGAACTTCGTAAAGATGCGGCGCGTATCTTTTTTTTCGAGTGCAGCAACCGCGAACAGAACACGCGATAGCTCGGCTTCATAATCAAGCTTCTGCATCGCCGCACTCGATCCGGATTTTCAACGTGTCGAGTTTTTTCATCAGCAAGTTAAAGGTCTGCTCCTCATCCGATCGACGGAGCGGCGATCCTGCGTCGCGCGAGCCGCCGCGCACCACGCGCCGGTGTAAAGACAGGAGCTTCAGCGCATATTCGGGGTCCAGTTTTTCACCGTCGGGCAATGGCGCTTCGTCATTGTCAGCTATTACATCGTCATTCGGTAACGCCAGCGAAAGCCGCGCTCTGGCGAGCAGCAAACCTTCGAGCGTCGCATAGCCGGATTCCAAGGACCGCTGCCATTGCTCAGCAAATTCAGCGTCGTTGCGCCGCAATTTATAAAGCGACGCCGGATAGACGTTTGCCGCCCGGGCAGATCCGATAACGTTGCATGTCGCTGCCAGATGGTCGAGAAAGACAATCTGTGATTTGGTAGTGATCGCGTTCCGGCGTGTTGCCTGTTTCCGCAAGCCACCCTTCCCGTCGCTCACGATCGCCACCCCTGGTTTGATTTCAAAAAACTTTTTGCCCAACGTCTTATCCTTTTCGCAAAACAAAAAGGGCCGAAGAAGATTGCTCTTCCGGCCCTATGTGCACTCCCGGACAAAGCACGAGGTGCGAAACACTATTTTCGACTATAGCTAACTCTAACCAATCAGCGTGACGCTGTCAATGATTAAAATCCCATATGGTTATATAATACTGGAATGCCTCGACTCGCTATTATCGTCATTAGCAGCGTTCTTTTTCGTCTTGCGCTGTTTCTTTGCGTCCTTGTCGGTCGAGCCGACGTCGAGCACTGTCAAAGTTTGGCTTTTTTGCTCTGACTTCAACATCATCAGCGCGGCCTGGGCGGCAATTGCGCCGACAACCGCGGCAATTCCGACCGTGGCACCCGGATTTTGCAACATCTGCGTTTTGATCCCGTTGACGATTGCGTCGCCGTTCTGCGCGCGCAGTTGCGACGCAGTCTTATTCAGGCGCCGGGTGATAGGTTCAGCGAAATTTTGCGCCGCAGTGCTATCTGAATTTCCGGTTGTCGCAGTGACGATACCGGCAAACCGGTCGACCGCATTGGCCGCAGCTTCCAGTTTGCTATCGACGAATTGCACTGCCGCTGTACTTGCCTTCGATGGGCTGGATGCCATGATAAAAAATCCTTTTTTTGCTGGGGGAAGCGATAATGCCAAAACCAGCACACGCCGCCGTAGGTTC
>JAYTAP010000065.1:0-3670 GCA_043737475.1 Sphingomonas sp. | reverse complement strand
TCGAAAAAGATGCGATCGGAGGACACCGTGGCCACAAAGTCTTCCTGACTGCCGGACACGACTGCGCTGGAGGCAGCATCGGTCGTGACCGGCCCGGTGGTTTCCACGGGTGCGGGCGGCAATTCCTTCGGCGGCTTTTTGGCACAAGCGCCGAGCGCGAGCAGCGACGCAGCAAGCATGAGAGTGGTGGCACGGGTCATTCTTTGTCTCCTTCAACAACCGTTCGGGCTGAGCCTGTCGAAGCCGTGTCCTTCTTCTGCACGATCGACACAGAACAAGGACAACCGTTCGACAAGCTCAAGGCAGACGGCGAGTGGGTCATGGGAGTAACGGCCCCCAAGTCGGGTCGGATCCGCCAACGGCGGCGGGGATGGGCAGGCGGCGTTCGTTCACGCCGGTCAGATCGACTTGCCAAAGCGCCGATTTGCCGCCGCGGCCCTGGCTGGTGCGGAAAAACTGGATGACGCGGCCGTTGGGTGACCAGGTCGGTGCTTCATCCTGCCAGCTGTTGGTCAGCAATCGCTCGCCGCTGCCCGACGGGGTCATGACGCCGATGCGGAAATTACCCGCAATCTTGGTAAAGGCGATGAGGTCGCCGCGCGGGCTCCATTCGGGTGTAGCGTGACGCCCGCCGCCAAAGCTGATGCGCTGCTGGCCGGAACCATCGGCATTCATTACATAGAGCTGCTGCGAACCCGAACGATCGCTTTCGAACACGATCTTCTGACCGTTAGGCGAAAAGCTTCCCCCTACGTTGATACCCGGCGAAGTGGTCAGGCGGCGCGGCGTGCCACTGGCGGCAGGCACGGCATAAATGTCGGTGTTGCCGGCAATTGCCATCGAATACAAAATCGTTCGGCCATCGGGCGACCAGCGCGGTGCGAATGCGGCCGATCCGCCTTCGGTCACGATCCGCTGTTTGCCGGTGCCGATATCATAGACATAGATGCGCGGGCGCTTTCCGGCGTAGCTGAGGTAGGCGATCGATTTGTAGTCGGGCGAAAAACGCGGGGTCAGGACGATGTTCTGGCCGTTGGTGAGAAAGCGGTGGTTGGCCCCGTCCGAATCCATGATTGCCAATCGTTTGAGACGGTTTTCCTTAGGCCCGGTTTCGGCAATGTAGGCGACGCGGCTATCGAAAAACGGACTTTCCCCGGACAGGCGCGCATAGATTGCATCGGCGCATTTATGGGCGGCCCGTCGCCAGTCGCGCGCGGCAATGACGAAGCCTTTGCGCGTGAGTTCGGATTTCAAGGCCACGTCGTAGAGGTAGCAGCCGACGGTCAGTTCGCCGTTGCCGTTGGCGCGCACGAAACCCTGAACGAGGGCAGCGGCATTGCCCCATTTTTCGAAGACAGGGGCCGTCACTTCGGGAAAGCTGACAGCGCCGATGCCGCCGGGGCCGAGCGACTTGAAAAGGCCCGAACCGCGCAAGTCGGATGCAATCACTTCGGCAACCTGACGGCCCAGCGCTTCGGTCGATCCCGCGTCGGTCGCGACCATCTGCGGCGTCGGCATGACGGGAACGGCGATGACGACGTCGGCCGTTGTGCCACCAACGACATCGACTTCGATCGCGGTTCCGGACGGCGGCGTTGCAGGCGTTTGTGCTGCAGCCGTAACCGGCATGGCCAGCAGCACGAACAGCAATGACTTCATGGTTTTCAAACGAAGATCCTCACGCCTAGCCCGGTAATTTATAGTTCAGATTTATATTCTTCCAGCCATCATATAGTTCGGGCGGAAGCTCGAACGGTGAACATGAAACGAATGCAGCCTTCGCCAGTTCCCCGACGCGTCCCCCATACCGGGCGTTGTCGTCGTCGGTGACCTGGCTGACGACAGCGGGATTTGCGGCGAAACTGCCGTCGCGGTTTATCCGCAAGTTGATTTTGGTCGTGATCCGCTCGGCACCGGGCCCCGGGGTGGCAATCCGGTCCGCACAAGGCTGGACTTGACGGCGGATAGCCGCGGCAAGCCCGGCAAGCTGTGCAGGGCCGACACTCGCGCCACGCGGCGTCTGCGAGGTGCTATTCGTTTGCTCGGCCGTCAGCCCCTTGCGGAAATCGTCCCCCAGCTTCGATCCGCGAACCGGCGCGACGTTCGGCTTGGCAACTGCTGTTGACGGCGCAGGCTTGGCCGCCGGTTTCGGTGTGGCCTTCGGAGCGGGCTTTTGCGGCGCAACGGCTTCACGCTGGACGGGCGTTGGCACGGGCGGAGGGACGGGCAAAGCGGGTGCCGGTTCGGTCACGGCTTCCTCTGGCTGACCAAGTTCGGGCGCAACGCTCTGTGCAGGCGCGATTTCAGGCGGGGCGGGCGACGTGTCGGTCAGATCGACTTTGTCGACGATCTGCACGTCCATCGGCTCCACAAGCGGCGGCACCGGCTTTGTGGCTGCGAACAGGCCGAGCGACAGAAACGCAAAAATCGCGACATGGCCGAGAACCGAAAGGCCAAGCCCGGTCTGTTCGGCGCGCTGCATCAGGGGGCGTCCTGTCCGACTGCGACCAGCGCCACGCGGTTCAGCCCGGCGCGGTTGAGTTCGCCCATGACAGCCATCACGCGCCCGTAGTCGAGTGCCTTGTCGGCCCGCAGGAATATCTGCGGCGGCTTTTCGACCCCACGCGCGGCGAGGCGCGTCAGCAGATCGGGCAGGTCAGCCATCGATACTTCGGCGTCGCCCACGAAAATACGCCCGTCGGCATCGAGCGAAATCGACACCGGCGTCTGATCCTGATCGAGCGGCTTGGCACGGGCATCGGGCAGGTTTATCGGCACACCCGCCGTCAGCAGCGGTGCAGCCACCATGAAAATGATGAGCAGGACCAGCATGACGTCGACCATCGGCGTGACGTTGATCTCGGCCATCGGCACGCGGCGATTGCGCGGACGTTGCGAGGGCAGCGGAATGCTCACCCCGCGCGGTCCAGTTCACGGCTGAGTGTGGTATGAAACCCATCGGCAAAGCGCCCGAGTTTGCCCTCAAGCCGGTTCAGCCGGTGCCCGAAACGGTTGTAGGCAATGACAGCAGGGATCGCCGCAAACAGACCGAGCGCGGTCGCAAACAAGGCTTCGGCGATCCCCGGTGCGACGACCGCAAGCGAAGTGTTCTGCGCCTGCGCAATGCCCGTAAAGCTGCGCATGATGCCCCAGACGGTGCCGAACAGCCCAACGAAGGGCGCAACGGCGCCGACCGTCGCCAGCACGTTCAGCCGGTCCGACAACCGGTCGATTTCGCTGGCAATCGACGACGACAGCACGGTCGAAAGCCGCGAGCGCGTGGCATCCTTGTCGATCGGCGAGGTTTTGGTGGAGGCGCGCCATTCGGCGAAACCTGCCTGAAATATTTGTGCGCTCGGCACTTTGGAAGCTTGGTGGCTGCGCGCGAATGCCTCCACGTCGTCGGCTTTGGTGAAATCGCGCTCGAACGCGTCGCTGTCGCGCGCGGTTTTGCCCAGCGACAGCCACTGGCCGATGATGATCATCCACGTCCAGATGCTGGCCAGTAGCAGGGCAATGATCACGCCTTTGACGACAATATCGGCCTGAACGAACAGGGCAATCGGCGACATCATGGCGGCGTCGGTGGTGATCGCGAGGCTGTTCATTTAATCTCCATCTCGAGCATCGACCTTGAATTAACCATGTACGATCGCCTTAGTGCGTGCGA
>JAYTAP010000064.1:0-22324 GCA_043737475.1 Sphingomonas sp. | reverse complement strand
GTGCGTACTTTTGCTGGCATGCTCATGCCAGGCGGCTCGGCACGGCTGGCATGACACATTGGGATACCATTGTCGTTGGCGTCGGCGGAATGGGGTCGGCAGCATTATGGCATCTGGCCCGACGAGGGCAACGCGTGCTTGGGCTCGAACGCTTCGATATTCCCCACGCGCATGGGTCCAGTCACGGCATCAGTCGCATCATCCGTCTGCCTTATTATGAAAGCCCCGCTTACGTGCTGCTTTTGCACAGGGCGTATGAATTGTGGCGCGAACTGGAAGCGGTGTCAGGACGCGAGCTTTTGGTAGTGACGGGATCGATCGATGCGTCGCCCGAGGACGATCCGCTTTTCCAAGGTGCGCTACGGTCTGCCTGCGACCATCACCTCGAACATTCGGTGATGACTGGCACCGAGGTCAATGACCGCTTTCCGGGGTATTCGCTGCCGAATAATCATCGTGCGCTTTATCAGCCAATGGGCGGGCTGGTCGCGTCGGAACGTGCAATTGTGGCGCATGTCGAAGCGGCACAGGCTGCCGGTGCCACCGTGCGGGCACGCGAACCGATCCTGACCTGGGAAGCCGACCGCAACGGGGTGCGCGTTACGACGGCCAGCAATGACTATCGCGCTGACCGGCTTGTGCTGACCACGGGGGCATGGATGGGTCATCATGTTGCTTCGTTGAAAACCGTTGCCGTCCCCGAGCGTCAGGTCCTTGCCTGGATGCAACCGGCCAAACCCGCGCTGTTTATGCCAAACCGCTTTCCCGTCTTCAACTTGCAGGTCGACGAGGGGCGTTATTACGGATTGCCGATCTACGACGTGCCTGGTTTCAAATTCGGCCGCTATCATCACTTTGGCGAGACGGGATCGGCCGACGCGGTCTGTACGGAGCCGGTTGCGCGCGACGAAGTGATGTTGCGCCAATTTGCCGAGCGCTACTTTCCCGATGGCGCGGGCGCGACACTGGCGCTGCGTACGTGCATGTTTACCAACACGCCGGATGAGCATTTTATCGTGGACCATCATCCCGACCATGCCAACGTGGTGATCGCGTCGCCGTGTTCGGGGCATGGCTACAAATTCGCCACCGTCATCGGAGAAATTCTTGCCGACCTGGCGAGCGGAGACGGTCGCACTCAACACGATATTGCGTTCTTGAAGCTCAATCGCGCAGGAGTAACCGTATGACCCCGGACACCGGCATTTACGAAGATGTACCCAGCTTTATCCTGGGGTGCACGCACGAGATATGGGAAGACCGCGGCGTCGGTACCAAGCTTGCCCGCTATTACGCCCAGGATTGTCTCGTCCGCGCGCCAACCGGGCTTACGACATCGATGGCTGGCGTTGCCGCCGATACGCTCGCAACGCTCCACCAATTCCCCGACCGCGAGCTGGTTGGCGAGGACGTCATCTGGGACGATTGCGGTGACGGGTCGTTTCTATCGTCGCACCGGCTGATCAGCGTCATGCGCCATACCGGCGACGGCGCTTTCGGCACGGCGACCGGCGCGCTCGTCAAATCGCGCATCATTGCCGATTGCTGGGTCAAGGACGGCATCATCACCGAAGAGTGGCTGGTGCGCGACGGTGGCGCTTTCGCTGCTGCTCTCGGCATGGAAGCGCGTCAGCTCGCCGAGCGGCTCGTTGCCGAGGACGTCGCGCGTTTCGGCAAAGCACGCTATTTTTGCGCAGCCGATGAACAAATCCGCGCGTATAGACCAAAACTCAGCAACGACCCGGCAGCCGAGATCGCCGCGCAGGCATATTGCGAAATCTGGGGTGCGCAGACGCCTTCGGCAATTCGAAGCTGGTATGACGAAGGTGCTGAAGTAGCGCTTCCGCGACAGGCGCGCGCCAACGGCTGGTCAGAAATCGACCGGTTTGTGATCTCCGTGCTTGCAAGCATGCCAGACGCCGTGCTCACAATTCATTCGTCGACTGTCAATCGGGTATCCGAACGACCAACCCGCGTATCATTGCGCTGGTCGCTTGACGGTACGCACATCGGCTGGGGGCGTTTCGATCGCCCGACCGGCGCGCCGGTGCACGTCATGGGAATGTCGCACCTGCACCTGACCGGCAATCGCATCATGGCAGAATGGCTACTTTTCGACGAAGTCGCCATCTGGAAACAGATTATCGCGCATCAGCGGGAAGCCGAAACTCCCCGCTGATCTCGTCAGAACTTCACACCGGCGCGGATGCCATAAGTGCGCGGCAGTCCGTAAACCGCATTGATCGATCGGTTTGCGCCGATCGCCGTACGATTCAGAATAGCCTCGTTCTCGATATTTTCGACGAACGCCTGCACAGTTAGATTATTATTCTCGCTGGCATAGGTCAGCCGCACGTCAGATTTGGTATAGGACTTCTGTTTGGCGATCGGCAAATTCAGGTCGAGATTGTCGAAACCGTCATTATAATAGATCTGCCCCGACGGTGTGATCGTGCCTGCAGCACCAAGATCGATTTCGTAAGCAACCGACCCCGTCAACGTCAATTTCGGCGATAGCGGAATGTTGGCTTTGTAACCCTTCGGGCCACCAGCGATGATATAGTTGTACACCGGATTGCCGTTTGGCAGCACCGTTACCAATCGGAAACGGTCGGGGTCACTGAGCCCGTTCAGGAATGGGAAGCCGTTCGGGCTGAACCCGCCCGCTTCGCAGGCATAGTCACGCACAACCGGGCAACCCAGCAACCCGCCAAGGCCGTTGGCCGCGGTCCCTGTTTCATATTCGGTAAATTTAGAATTGAGATAAACCGCCGTCAGGCCGATCGTGAGCGCTCGCACAGGCCGGATAACTGCTTCGACCTCCAGACCGTATGAGCGGCCTTTGCCCGAGTTCTCGATGATCGAAAACGTCGTGAGGCCGTTCGGTGCGGCAACCTGCCGCTGCACCTGAAGCCCTGAGAACTTGTTGTAAAAAGCAGCGATGTTCAAAGTTAGGGCGCGATCGAAAAATTGGTTCTTCGTGCCGATTTCGAAGGCCGTAACTTTCTCCGGCGTAAACGCGATCACGCCTAGGGAAGGGTTGGTAGAATCCTGAAGCACATTGTTGAAACCACCCGAGCGTCGCCCCGTCGATGCCGACGCATATAAGAGACTGTCGGGCGTTATCTTGTAATCGATCGCACCGCGGAACGTGGCGAAATCGAATGTATCGCGACCGCATTGAATGAACAGAGCACCGGCAGTTGCACCCTGCGCGACATCGGTCGTGCCAAGAGCAGGATTCAGCGCACCGCAAGCGTAGTTGACAGGCTGTTCAAGCCCGAACGCATAGTTTGTCACGCCAGGCTGCTTTGCGCGCGTGACACCCGCAGCATAGCGCTTCTCGTCGCTGGTAAATCGCGCGCCAGCCGTTACGCGCAACGCTTCGGTCAGATTATACGAAGCCTGCCCGAACGCAGCGAGAGACTTGGTGCGGACTTGCACCGGCCCGAACGCATCATCACGAAATGCGCTGATCGAGCCAGTCGGCAATAGGCCGATCGCACCACCTGGAAAAAGCGGCCCCGTCCCCGTGGTCGAGAATGCTAAATTGTTGTCGCTGAAAAAACGCTCTTCGACTTTGTCGCTGAAGAAATATCCGCCGACGATCCACTGGAACGGTGACGACTTGTTGTTCGACAGGAACTGGATTTCCTGACTGTAAGTGCTGACGCGTGTCCAGTTATAGTCGATTGCAACAGGAGCCGGTGAGAAATCGTTGTCGGACGACCGGCGCGCGAAGAAATCCGAATAGCCCGTAATCGAGCGTATCAAGACTGGGCCAGCATCATAATTGATTGTGCCGGTGAATTGCGTCTGATCTGTATCGCGTATGGTGACGGTGTCAAAATTGACCTTGTAGGGATCGCGCTCGATCGGAATGCCAAGGTCTGCGCCAGCGCCATTTGCTGTCACATCAACGACGTTGTCGCGGAAACGCGAATTGATGAAACTGTTGATGCCGAACGCGCTGCCGCCGTTGAAGCCAGCGGGGAACGTAATCGTACGGCCGCCGACCGTAAGGGTGCCGCCCGCCGGACGGATCAACGCCGGATCATAAGGCGTGCCCAGCGACTTGTAGCCAAACGCGGAAATACCGTTGCCGCCCTGGCTCCAGTAGGAGCCGCGCAAAATAATCTCGAGGTCGCCATCGTCTGGCGCCAAACGCAGCGAACCGCGCACGAACACCTGATCTTCGTCACCAAGGTCCGAGCCTGTGGACGTGTTCTTCACATAGCCATCAGCGCGTTCGTACATCGCAGCGACGCGCACGGCCACGCCGGTCGTGACCGGCAAGTTGACGAAGCCTTCGCCGCGCACACGATTGTAACGGCCGTAAAGCACGTTGAGGCCAGCGCCGAAATCATCCTTTGGTGTAGCTGAATAAAGCGCGATGTTGCCGCCAAAGCTGTTACGCCCGTAAAGCGTTCCCTGCGGTCCGCGCTGGACTTCGACCCGCTCCAGATCGACGAATGCAGCAAGCGCCTGGCTCGTGCGCGACTGGTAAACATCATCGACATAAAACGCGATGCGCGGATCTGAATTCGCGCCGATGGCTTCGGTGTTGATGCCGCGGATGTTTGGCCGCGCATCCGAACCCGAACGGCCAACCGACAAGCCCGGCGCCAGATCCTGCAGCCGCGTTATATCGGTAATGTTGTTTTTTTCGATCGTGTCGGCATTCAGCGCGGTAATTGCAAGCGGCACATCCTGCAGCCGTTCGGCAACGCGCTGCGCAGTCACGATAATGTCGCCCACGGCAGCATCGTCGGCGGGAGATTGCGCAATTGCGGGTTGCACAGAGAGAGTGACGATGGCTAGCGCCAGTGTGCTGGCCGTGCGCGTAAACGGCAACATGCGAATACTTGTCATTGTCGATCTCCCCAATATGCGGCTTTGGCCTGATCATATGCTATGCCCGGTCGTTGCGCTTTGCAATCGCAGTCAAAATATTACAGCCGATTGTGGCATTTGGGTCGCAGCCAGCGAAATAGCGATGCTGAACTTCGTTGAATTTCCGGCCCATATCGCCTCTTGCGTCCCGTTGCATTCGACGCCATTCTTCGATGACAAAGGCGGGGATGACCAATGGCAGCGGCGGCTATGATGCGGGCAGACGAGTTGACCTTCGGGCGTCGCGTAACGGCACTTGCCTTTTTGATGCTTGCTTATTTCTTTTACGCATGGGCGTGGAACACGGTCGACATCCTGCGCCCCTACATCCGCGACAGTGTTGGCATGACGACACAGCAATCGGGCTGGCTCTATTCGATCCAGTCGGCAGGCGCGCTTGTCGGCGCGGTTGTGATGGGACAAGTGGCAGACCGGATCGGGCGTCGAAACGCGCTGGTCATCACAATGATCGGTTATGGGATCTGTCTGTTGACGGGCATACTGGTCGAGCATTTTTGGGAATTGGCGATCGAACGGGCGATCATGGGGTTCTTCATGGGCTCGATGTTTCCGATCACGGTCGGCATATATTCGGGGCTGTTTGCCAGCGAAACCCGCGGCGTCGTCGCCGGTTTTATCATGGGCATCTACAACATCGCCGTCGCCGCTTTGAGTTTCACTGCAGGACAGCTGATTGCCGCAGGATATGACTGGCGGATAATGCTGTATGCGGGCGTCGTGCCGTTGACTGCTGCCTTTTTTGCCCGCTTTTTTATCCCTGATGACACGCGGCTTGTGCCATGGGGAACAGACCCCAGTGCGCCGAAAGTCGCGCTGAGCAAGTTGCCGATTACCGAGCTGTTCGCTCCGGCGGTACGGCGACAGACATTGATGCTTGTCGCGCTCACCGGATTGAACTTTTTTGCCTATCAGGCCTTCACAGGCTGGGCATCGACTTACTTTAAGGACGTACGCGGCGTTCCTGCTGATGTCGTAGGAACAGTTCTTGCGTTTCAATTCATAGCGTCGGCGATCGGCGGATTTGCATGGGGCTGGATCTCGGATCGCATCGGACGGCGCAAGGCGGCAGTGGGCTTTTTTGCTGCTGCCCTGATCATTCCTGTTTATCTGTTCGTGCCACTGTCGCCGCCATTATTCATGGCTCTTGGTTTTGCCTACGGCTTTATGTTGTCGGCAAGTACGGTGTGGGGACCGTGGCTGTCTGAACTTTACCCGCCGCACCTGCGATCGACGGCGGCGTCGATCTTCAATTGGGGGCGCATCATCTCGATCTTTGCGCCAATCATAACCGGTGCGCTCGTGCCTGTCTGGGGGATGCCACTTGTGATGTTACTCGGATGCGCGGCGTTCGGCGTAGCGGCCGTGATCTGGCTGATGTTGCCGGAAACGCTTGTGCGGAGCCACGCATAATTCCACATTAAGTACCGAAGGTTGTTCGCTTAGGCGCGCTCAGTCTGATGCGAGTTCGTCTCCGCATGACGCGCTGACACGGAGATTGGTGCACAGAGCCATCCCGACCGGGCTTGCCGTCCGCAATTCACCTCATGATATGCAATCATGTCATCGGATATTCCGAATGCTCGCTCCGCATCTTTTGTGTTTCCGGTTTCTTATTTGGCAGCTTAGCAGGGTGGTGTAGTCGGGCGTGCGAGGGCAGAGTGGCAGAATTAAACGGTGTTTTTTCGAATGGCCAGTTTGAACACGGCTTTGGCAGCGTCGAAACTGTTACTAATCCCAGTACGGCAGCACTGATCGCGGAATTGGCCGGGGCCAGTCAGGAGCAAGTGAATAAGACTGTGTTGGCGGCTCAAGCAGCTTTCCTGAGCTGGAGCGCACAGCCACCTCGCGAGCGTTCAGTTCGGATGCTGCGGATTGCCGACCGGATCGAAGCAATGGCCGAGACACTTGCAGAAGCGGAAATGCGCAATTGCGGAAAGCCGCTGTCACAAGCGCGCGCCGTCGACGTTGGCAATACCGTTGATGTGTTTCGCTTTTTCGCGGGGGCCGCGCGGACGATGACGGGCGTGCCTGCGGGCGAATATCGGGCTCCTGGCTATACCTCGATGATGCGACGCGATCCGATCGGCGTCGTTGCTGGCATAGCCCCGTGGAATTATCCCTTGATGATGGCCGCATGGAAAATCGCGCCTGCGATTGCTGCGGGAAATACGGTCGTGTTGAAGCCATCAGAGCACACGCCGTTGACCGCGTTAATGCTGGCTGAAATTTGTGCCGAGTTTCTTCCGCCGGGTGTCGTCAATGTCGTCACGGGGAACGGCGCGGACGTTGGCGCTACGCTGGTCGCGCATCCGCTGGTCCGCATGGTGTCGTTAACTGGCGACATCGCGACCGGACGCCGGATCATGGAAGCCGTTGCCCCGACAATAAAGCGCACGCACTTCGAACTGGGTGGTAAAGCGCCCGTCATCGTGTTCGATGATGCCGACCTCGCTAGTGCCGCCGCGACCATTGTCGATGCCGGCTTTTACAATGCCGGGCAGGATTGCACAGCGGCCTGCCGCGTTTACGCCCAAGCCGGTATATATGACCGGCTGGGCGCAGCACTCGAGACCGCAATCAACGCTATCGTCATGGGCGATCCCGACCACCCCGAAACGGTATTAGGTCCGCTGATCACGGCGCGGCAACGCGACCGCGCCGATGGCTTTGTCCAGCGCGCAGTGACGGACACCGGTGCCGAACTCGTAACGGGCGGCCGTGCGGCGGACCGTCCGGGTTATTTCTATTTGCCGACATTGATTGCCGGTGCCGGTGCACGTGACGAAATCGTCCAGCGCGAAGTGTTTGGCCCGGTAATTTCGGTCACTCGGTTCGATGATGCCGAACAAGTCGTCGCGTGGGCCAACGATAGTGAATATGGCCTCGCCTCGTCGATCTGGACACGCGACATCGGCCTTGCCACGGCCGTTGCGGCAAAGCTGCAATACGGCGTGACGTGGATTAACACGCACGGCATCAACGCGACCGAAATGCCGCATGGCGGGGTCAAATCATCGGGCTACGGGTCCGATCTGTCGGTCTATTGCCTCGAGCACTATACGACACCACGTCACATCATGATCCGGCATTAGGAGAGCGAGCGATGGCCGCGCGGCCTGTTCTTGGTATCATCTGTTGCAATCGCACAGTCGGGAGCGAGACGGCGCAGGCTGTCATGGACCGCTATGTCCGTGCCGCGATGACATATGCGGATGCGGCGGCGCTGCTGATTCCGGCGTTGCCCGATTTGTTCGCCGCGGCGGACATTGCGCCGCGGCTAGACGGGCTACTGCTGACCGGCAGCCCCTCGAATGTGGCGGCGCAACGCTATGGCGAAACAAGCGATGACGGCCCGTTCGATCCGTCGCGTGACAGCGTGGCGCTGGCGATGATCGACGCGATTATCGGGCTTGGCCGTCCGGTGTTCGGCATCTGCCGCGGATTTCAGGAAATCAATGTTGCGCTGGGCGGTACGCTGCGCCGCGATACCAGCCGTAGCAATGATCTGATCCGGCATCATGCACCCGATGACACGGCGTTTGCGGCGATGTTTGATCACCACCATGACGTCGCATTGGTCCCCAACGGGATACTTGCAAACGCATTCGGCAGGGCCACGCTTGCGGTGAATTCGGTCCATTTTCAGGGCGTCGGGACGCTCGCGCCCGGACTGGCCGTCGAAGCGATGGCGCCCGATGGTCTGGTCGAAGCATTTTCGGCGCGGGTCGGACATTCTGACGTCCTTGCCGTGCAATGGCACCCCGAATGGGATGCCGCGACCAATTCTGATTCCCAAAGGTATTTTCAACTGCTCGGTCACGCGCTGCGTGGCGAAGCCAATCAGCAAGGATCAACGCAATGACACAAGTGCTCAGAAACTACGACATTGCCGAACTCAAGCGGCTCGATGTCGCGCATCATTTGCCGGCGTTTCAGGATTATCAGCTGATCGAAGACATGCACGGCAGCCGGATAATCACGCATGCCGACGGCATTTACATTTATGACGGCGACAACAACAAGATCCTCGATGGCATGGCCGGACTGTGGTGCGTCACGATCGGGTACGGCCGTGACGAGCTCGCCGATGTCGCTGCCGAACAGATGCGCGAACTGCCGTTCTATAATACGTTTTTCAAGACCGCGACGCCGCCCGCCGTGCGCCTTGCCGCTAAGATTTCAACGCTGACCGGCGGCCGTTTGCCACATGTGTTTTTCAATGGCTCGGGGTCAGAGGCGAACGATACGGTCGTGCGGATGGTACGGCATTACTGGTCGGTAAAGGGTCAGCCCGAACGCAAGGTTATCATCAGTCGGCACAACGGTTATCACGGATCTACTGTCGCTGCCGCGAGCCTGGGCGGCATGAAATATATGCATGAGCAGGGCGATCTACCGATCCCCGGCATCGAGCATGTCCGCCAGCCATATTGGTACAACGAGGGGCGCGACATGACACCCGAGGCATTCGGGCTGGCCTGCGCTGCCGCGATCGAGGAGCGCATTTTGCTGATCGGCCCGGAAAAGGTCGCGGCGTTCATCGGCGAGCCGGTTCAGGGTGCAGGTGGCGTCATCATTCCGCCCGCGAACTACTGGCCCGAAGTCGAGCGGATATGTCGCAAATATGGCATTTTGCTGATCTGTGACGAAGTCATCTGCGGTTTCGGGCGGACCGGTGAATGGTTCGGGCATCAGACGATGGGCGTCCAACCCGACATGATTGCGATGGCCAAGGGGCTGTCATCGGGCTATCTGCCGATTTCGGCGACCGCGGTGTCGGCTGAAATCGTCGAGACGCTCAAATTGGGCGGCGAATTCACGCATGGCTACACCTATTCAGGGCATCCGGTGAGTGCGGCCGTTGCGCTTCGCAATATCGAGATCATCGAGCGCGAAGGGCTGATCGAACGCACGCGCACCGAGACCGGGCCTTATCTCGCAAAGGCGCTCACGTCGCTCATGGACCATCCGCTGGTCGGCGAAGTGCGTTCGGTCGGGTTGATCGGCGCGATCGAAATCACATCGGACAAAGCGAGCGGTGCGCGCTTTGGCGGTGCGGAAGGCACTGCCGGGCCGATGGTGCGCGATTTCTGCATCGCCAGCGGCCTGATGGTACGCAGCATCCGCGACACGATTGCCATGAGCCCGCCGCTGATCATCACGCTTGAACAGATCGATGACATGATCCGCATGATCCGTGCCGCGCTCGATGCGGCCGAACCGAAACTGCGCGCGATGGCGTGATTGGCGTTATCAGGCTTGAAGGACGACGGGGCTGGATGCGTGCCAATCCATCGCAACCATATCGCCCCAGGTGAAATCATCCTGGTCGAAGCGTGACATGTTGGATCGGCGAACGCGGATAATAAGTCCGCTTGCAAGTTTGACTTCGTAAACCGTGCAATCGCCGAGATACGACATGCCGACGATTTTGCCCTGCGTACTGTTTTCGGTCGGGGACTGGTCCGACGGCTTCGAAAGATTGATTTTTTCAGGCCGGAGCGCGACCCAGACAAGCGCTTCATGCGGGCCTGTAACACCGTGATTGATGTGGATTTGCCCAACGTCCGACGTTTCGACGACCGCGCGTTCGGGTTCGTCGACCGACAGCCGCCCTTCGAATATGTTCACCGAACCGACGAAATCGGCTACGAACCGGTTGGCCGGATATTCGTATAGATCCGATGGCGTGGCGAGTTGCGCGACTTGGCCCTTGTTCACGACACCGATGCGGCACGCCATCGATAGCGCTTCATCCTGATCATGCGTCACAGTAACGAAAGTGATGCCGATTTTGTCCTGCAATTCGGTGAGCTCGAACTGCATCTGGGCACGAAGCTTCGCATCGAGCGCCGACAGCGGCTCATCGAGTAACAAAACCTTGGGCCGCATGACCAGTGAGCGCGCAAGCGCAACGCGCTGACGTTGTCCACCAGAAAGCTGATCGGGCATCCGCGTGCCCAGCCCGTCGAGCTTCACCAGCGCCAGCGCTTCCTCAGCTCGCTCGCGCCGCTCGGCTTTGGCAACGCCCGCGATCCGCATTCCATAAGCAACGTTGTCCATCACATCCATGTGCGGGAACACGGCGTAGGACTGGAACACCATGTTCACCGGGCGCTTGTTTGGCGGAACACCGGCCATATCCTGTCCGTCGATCAGGATCTGTCCTTCGGTCGGCACTTCGAACCCGGCAATCATCCGCAGCAGTGTCGTCTTGCCACAGCCCGACGGGCCTAGCATGACGAAAAACTCGCCCGCTTTGATGTCGAGCGATACGTTGTCGACCGCAACCATCGCACCGAATCGTTTTGTGACATTGCGGATCTGGATAATCGGTTCGGTCATGAATGGGCTCCGGCTATCGACACTTTACTTTGAAGCCGAAGAGCGAGTGTCGTTAGGATGACTGTAATCAGGATCAGCAACGACGATACCGCATTGACTTCTGGCGTCACCGAAAAGCGCACCATCGAATAGACTTTGACTGGGAAGGTCACGGTATTGGGCCCGCTGGTAAAAAAGGTGATCACGAAATCATCGAGGCTGAGCGTGAACGACAGCAGCGCGCCCGCGATCAGGCCGGGCTTCATGTGCGGCAACAAAACATCGCGGAACGCCTGCCATTCGGATGCCCCCAGATCCTTCGCGGCTTCCTCTTCTTCCTTGTTGAATGTCGCAAGCCGCGCGCGGACGACCATCGTCACGAACGGGAAACAGAATGTGATATGCGCGATTGTGATGGCACTGAGGCTCAGCGGCCAGGGCAGATCATTGGGCCAGTCGATCGCCGCGAAAAACACGAGCATCGCAACGCCCATGCAGATCTCCGGCACGACGATCGGCAGCGACATGACGCCTTCAAGACCGGCCTTGAACGGAAAACGAAAGCGCCAGAGCATGACGGCTGAGAGCGCGCCGAGAATCAGGCTGAAAACCGTTGCCAGCGCTGCGATGGTCAGCGAATTGCCGAGCGCTTCCATAAGCGATGTATTCTGGAATACCTTGCCGTAGTATTTAAAGGTGAAGCCTTTCCAGACGACATTGCCTTTGCTGTCGTTGAAGCTGAAAATGAAAAGGACAAGCAGCGGTGCATACAGGAAAAATGCGACGCCCGCGATCCAGCTGCGCAGCCACAGGCGTTTGGTATATTCGAGCGGTGCAATCACAGGGCGCGAGAACAGGCTCATATCCGCGCTTCCGCTTTGCGATTGCGCAATGCCTGCAACGCGATCAGCACGAATGTGGCATACATAAGCATGAACGAAAGCGCGGCCCCGAATGGCCAGTCGTTGGCACCTTTGAACTGCCGTTCGATGACATTGGCGATCATCTGGCTATCGGTCCCGCCCATCAGATCTGGAGTCAGATACGCGCCGAGGGCGGGCACGAAAGTGATGATCACACCCGAAATAATCCCCGGCGCGGCGAGCGGCGCGACTATGCGCGTGATCGTCGTCCAGTGCCCCGCACCCAGATCGAGGCTGGCTTCGATCAGCGATTTGTCGAGCCGGTCGAGTGCTGCATAAAGCGGCAGCACCATGAACGGCATGTGGACATAGACAAGCCCAAGCACGAGTGCGAAGTTGTTGTAGAGCAGCGGCAGCGGCTCAAAGGCTCCCCATGGCGCAAGGCCGACTGCCACCGATGCTGCGTTCCCTTGCGTCCACATCCATTCGAACATCTGGTTCGCAAACCCGCGTGTGCCCAGCACCGACAGCAAGGCATAGGTTCGGATCAGCAAATTGGTCCAGAACGGCAGCATGATCAGCAACAGCAGCCACGGTTTCCATTTCGGTGTTGCAAAGGAAATCGCTAATGCGATCGGGAAGCCGATGATCAGGCAGAGCAAAGTCGTCAGCGCGGCAATTGCTGCCGATTTGACGAAAATGCCGAGATAAAGCGGCTCGAGCGTGCGGGCATAATTGGCGAATGTGCCGCTGATATCGATGTCGACCGGTCCCGACGGCGTTCCAAAGCTGTAGGCCCAGACGATCGTAAGCGGCACGACGAAAAAAACCGCGAGCCAAGCAATCGGCGCAACCGACATAGCAGCAAACGCCTGACGGTGTTGCGACCAGCCCTGCACCCGTCAACGCTGCCGGTTCACGACGCTTTCACGCGGGTGAGCCCCTGATCGTAAAGCGTCTGCATGTCTTCGCGGAATTTCGCATATTCACATTTCGCCAGCACGTCCGCAGGTGGAAAGATGACCGGATTGTTTTTGTAACTTTCGGGCATCAGCGCTTTGGCGGCCGCATTCGGTGTCGGATACTGGATCGTTTCGGTCAGTTTCTTGCCATTCTCGCCGTCGAGCATGAAGTTGATGAATGCGTGCGCGTTCTTCGGGCGCGGAGCTCCCGTGGGGATGCACAGCGTGTCCGAATTCAGCTGGCTGCCTTCCTTTGGAATAACGAAATCGATGTCGTCGTCTTCGACCATTTTCTGGGCGATATCGCCGTTATACTCGAGCACGAGATCGACTTCGCCTTTGACGAGCAAATCCTGACCGTTGTCCTGATGAAACGCTTTGACGAACGGTTTTTGCTTTGTCATCATCTTGACGATGGCATCGACATCGGCGGGTGTCAGCGCATTGACTGATTTGCCGAGATATTTGCCATAGAGACGGAACAGATCGCCGGCTTCGTCGAGCAGCGAAATCCGACCTTTATATTCGTCCGAGTCGAATAGCACTTTCCAGCTGTCCGGCTTTGTTTTCACTTTCGATTTGCGATACCCGATACCGAGCGCGAGCCAGGTATACGGCATCGAATATTTCCGGCCCGGATCATAATCCGCATCGGCAAATGCCGGGTCGATATTCTTCATATTGGGAATAAGGCTGTGATCGAGCGGCACGATCATTTTGGCCTGTGCCATACGCTCGACGAAGTCGTTCGACGGAACAATCAAGTCAAAGCCCGGATTGCCGGCACGTAGCTTGTTGAACAACTCGTCATTGTTGGCGAACAAGCTCATGTTGACGTCGACGCCGCTTGCGCTTTTGAAATCACCGAGTGAGGTTTCGCCGATATACGTGTCCCAGTTATAGAAATTGAGCTTGGGCTCTTCGCCGGTGGATGCGATTTTCCCCGCGTTGCTGGTATCCGATACCTCCTTGCTACAGCCAGCTAGGCCGCCAGCAAACGTCAGCCCGACGGCAGCCGCCCCAACACTCTGCAGGAGCGAACGACGATTGACCCGCAGGTCATGCAACGAAATTCGGCGATCCATCAGTTTCCCCTTTTCGGTCGTGATACAATATGCTGGCCCGTATTTCGTCTCAGCAAAAGCCTTTTTTTACAATCCACACAATGCGCCTGCAGTGGACAGACGCCAGTCGATTATGCGAAATGGAGCCATCGAAAAAACCGATCGAGCCCCCGTGAATATCACTTTTCGCCAGATGCGTTATTTCATTGCTGTTTCCGAAGCCCGCTCGATCTCGGGCGGGTCGGCAATTGTCGGCATTTCGCAATCGGCGATTACCGATGCGATCCGCTTCCTTGAGGCTGAAACCGGGTTTGCGCTGCTGACCCGCCACGCCAAAGGCGTCACCTTGACGCGTGAAGGGCAGCAGTTTCTTCGCCATGCGCGCAAAGTGATCGACGCCATTGCCGATATCCGCAGCGATGTCGGGCATGGCGACGCGCGGATCGGCGGACGGCTGCAAATCGGGACGACGCCTATCGTCACGGGTTATTTCCTGACCGATGTGCTTGCCCGCTTTCGTCAGGCATTTCCCGATGTCGAGGTCTCGATCACCGAGGACCGCAATGATTTCATCGAACATATGCTGGTCAATGGCGAAGTCGATCTGGCCATTCTCATCGTGCCGGGCCTAACCCGTCCCGAAGCACTCGATCACGAAATTCTGTTGCGGTCTGAAATGCGCGTGTGGATGGCGCCGGGCCATCCGCTGGCGACGACGGAAAGCCTGAGCCTGTCGGAATTGATCGACGAACCGCTGGTGACGCTGGCCCGAGATGAATTGTCGCCGGCATCACTTGGCGTATGGAGCGGGCAGGTGCACCGACCAAAAATCAGCTATTCAAGTTCGTCGGTTGAGGCGGTGCGCGGCCTCGTTGGCACCAATGGCGGCGTCGCCGTGCTGCCCGATCTCGTCTATCGCCCGTGGTCACTTGACGGCGACCGTATCCTGGCCAAACGCACACGCGATAAGCTGCCGACAGTCGATATCGGCTTGGTCTGGCGACGGTTGACGCGGCATAACGAAGCCACATCGATGTTCATGGAAACCGCGCGCGGGCTAAGGCCTCAACGATAGCCGACGGTCAACCTTGACAAATTGTGCAGCGCAACATAAATGCTAAATTCATATAAATTTGATCGAGATTTCCAATGCCAGCGCTCGCGCTTCTCAGCTTGCTGTCCGTTTTGTTTCGTCGGCCCGCAAACCGCGACTGACACCGGCGCTTACGCCGTGCGCATGTACCAGTCATAATCGAGCGTCGGCACCGTTGCAAAGAAGCGTTCCTGTTCGGCGCGCTTCACAATCGTATACATCTCGACGAAGCGCGGTCCCAGATAATCACCCATCGTTGCGGATGAAGCAAAGCGGTCAACCGCGCTGAACCAGTTGCTGGGCATCGGCTCTCCGCCTTGAGTCGGTGTTTCATATCCATTGCCAACGACGGCAGGACCGGGGTCGATTTCGCCCGTGATGCCGTGATGGATCGCCGCCAGCATTGCCGCCATCGCGAGGTAGGGATTGGCGTCGGCGCCGCATGCACGGTGTTCGATATGGCGACTGGCTGGCAATCCGGCAGGGACGCGAAAACTGACCGTGCGATTGTTGACCCCCCATGTTGGTGCGACCGGTGCATAGCTGTTTGCCTTGAACCGGCGATAGCTGTTGGCATTGGGCGCAAAGATCGCAAAGCTGTCTGCCAGCAGCGCCTGCATCCCGCCGATCGCATGACGCAACATCGGTGTGCCGTCGAGCGCGTCGCTGGCAAAGACATTTTCGCCCGCAGCATTGTGCAGCGAGACGTGCAAATGCATGCCATTGCCCGCGTGTTCCTCGAACGGCTTGGCCATGAAAGTTGCTTCCATACCCTGCCGGTTGGCCACCGTCTTGACCATTCGTTTGTAAGAAACCGCATCATCGCAAGCAGCAAGCGCATCGGGCTTATGCCGCAAGGTCAATTCGAATTGCCCGGCGGCATATTCGGATATAGCTGATTCAAGCGGAATATTCTGCGCGTCGGCGCCGGCATAAAGCGCGTCGAAAAAGGGACGAAAATCATCCATCTCCCGCATACCGTACACCTGAATATCCTCTGGCGTGCTGCCGTTGTGCGGCACCCGCGCTGGCCGTGGTCGCCCGTCGCGCCCACGCTTTGCGTCAAGGAGGTAAAATTCGAGCTCGACCGCGACGACGGGCGTCAAACCGATTGCAGCAAGCCGGTCGATGACGCCACCCAGAATATGCCGTGGATCGAGATCATGCGGCGTCCCGTCAAATTCATAGCATCCGACCAAAAATTGCGCGGCATCATCCCCTGCCGACGGCGTTGCGACGAGGGTTCCGGGGATCGGCCACATCGTGCGATCGGCGTCGCCATTTTCCCAAACAAGGCCGGTCTCGGTCGTGTCGCGCCCGGTGATATCGACAACAACAATCGATTCGGGAAGGAAACGACCGGTATCGTAGACGGCTAGCACCTCATGCTGTCGCAACCGCTTGCCGCGCGGCACCCCGCACATGTTAGTGAACAGCATGTCGATGGCATCGATGTGAGGATGTGCCGCAAAAAAGGCTTCGGCTTCGGCGCGGACAGCGATCTGATGCGATGATATCGACATGGTTTTCATCCGGATTGAGGGCGTCTATCTAAAGTCGGTCGCGCAGCGCAAACCACAGAAGGCCGAGCGTGGCCAGTGGCTGGCGCAGCAGCTTGCCGCCGGGAAATTTGCGGTGCGGCAAATTGGCCAGCACGTCGAAGCGCGTTGTCGTGCCATGCAGCGCTTCGGCGATCAGCTCACCCGCCATGGTTGTCATGAGCGCGCCGTGCCCCGAAAACCCGTGTGCAAAAAATGTGCGTCCCCGTCGTCCGACATGTGGCAGCCGGTTGGCCGTGACCGCAACGGCGCCGCCCCAGGAATAATCGATGGGCACCGTCGCGAGATCGGGGAAAATGTCCTGCATATGCCGCCTGACGAATGCCTTGATATCGGTTGGCGGCCGTGTCGTGTACCGCTCGCCGCCGCCAAAGATCATGCGTTTGTCGGCTGACAGCCTGAAATAGTTCAACACGAACCGGCTGTCGGCAACAGCCGCATCGCTCGGCAAAAGGCGATCGGCCAGATCACCCAGCGGTGCGGTCGCAATGTTATAGTTCATGATGGGAATCGTGTAGCGGCCGAGATCGGCAGCGACGGTGTCGGTCCAGCTGTCGCATGCAATCACGGCATGGTTTGCGCGGACCGACCCTGCGGCAGTGCGAACCGTGACGCCATTATTGTCGTCGAGTGTCAGCACGCGGCTGCTTTCGTGAAGGTGCACGCCTGCTGTTTGCGCTGCATCGGCCAGCCCCAGCGCATAGTTGAACGGGTGGAAGTGCCCGCCGGCCGGGTCGTAAACACCGCCGTGATATTTGTCGGTCGCGATATGCGCGCTCATATCGCCGGGGTGAACAATCTCTGGCGACACATAGCCGACCCGGCTCGCCAGATAATCGGCGTCACGGCGCATCGCGTCGAAATGGGCAGGTTTGTAAGCCGCTTCGAGATGGCCCGATTTGAGATCGCAGCGGATGGCGTGCTTTTCGATCCGCGCGCGAACGCGGACGTGCGCCTGATATGCGACATCGAAAATCGCCTGCGCGCGGTCGGTCCCGAAATCCTCTTCGATTTCGGCCATTGTCCAGCGCAGGCCAGGAATGAGTTGTCCGCCATTGCGTCCCGATGCGCCGAAGCCGATCCGCTCAGCTTCGAGCAGAATGACCGAATAGCCTGCCTCTGCGCTCGCCAATGCCGCAGCCAGACCGGTAAATCCCCCGCCGACGACACAGACATCGGCACGGTGGTCGCCCAGTAGCGGTGCGTGCGCACCCGCGGCATTGGCACTGGCGGCATAGTAGCTGTTGGCAAGCGGATCGGCCATCACACCCGCAGCAACAGATGCTCGCGCTCCCATGAACTTATCACGGACTGATAATTGAACAGCTCGCATTCCTTGATGGCGTAGAACACTTCGAAAAAATCTTCGCCCAACAGCTTTTTCACAGGCGTGCACCGCGCAAAGCGATCAAGCGCTGATTCGAGCGTCCGTGGCAACGTGCGCGCACGATTATAAGCGTTGCCTTCCATGCTTTTGGGCGGAACCATTCGGTCGATCATGCCGATATAGCCACAGATCAGCGACGCAGCGAACGCCAGATAGGGATTGGAATCAGCGCCCGGGAGGCGGTTTTCCACGCGCCGGTTCTTGCCGTCGGACAGCGGCACGCGCAACCCGCATGACCGATTATCATTGCCCCACTGAACATTTATCGGCGCATCGGAATCAGGCCGCATCCGCCGATAGCTATTGACGTTCGGCGCAAACATCGGCGTGACTTGCGGCAACAAACGAACCAGTCCGGCAATGTAACTGCGGAACTGCGCGCTATCGCGCCCGTTTGCCAAACTGAAGAGGTTTTTACCTGTCGCGATTTCAAGCAGTGATTGGTGGATATGCATAGAACTGCCGGGTTGTCCGCTCATGGGCTTGGCAAGAAAAGTCGCATAAACGCCGTGTTCGATCGCGACCTGGCGCATGATCCGTTTGAACAACAGGACTTCGTCTGCCAACCGTAACGGGTCGCCGTGGAGGAAATTCACTTCGAGCTGTGCGGCACCCGATTCATGAATCATCGTGTCGATGTTGAGCCCGGCCTTCTCGCAATATTCGTAGAGATGTTCGATGATCTCTTCGAATTCGTTGAGCGCTTCTAGTCCATAAGGCTGACTTGCCGTCTCGGGCCGACCCGAGCGCCCCGTCGGCGGCACAAGCGGGAAATCGGGATCGACATTCTGCGAAACGAGATAGAATTCGATTTCGGGAGCGATGACGGGTTTCCACCCTTTGTCTGCGTAAAGTTTGAGCACCCGTTTCAGGATCATTCGCGGTGCGATGTCCAGCGGATCGCCGTCACGTGAAAAGCAATCAGCAATCACATACGCGGTAGGCGTTTTGAAACCCGGCGCTTCGCAGATCGTATCGCCATCGGGAATCATGACTAAGTCGGGATCGAATTCAGGAATAACGCTGCCGATACCATCGGGATATTCGCCGTTGATTGTCACTGTGAAAACGCTGCTGGGTATGCGCAGCGTCCCGTCGCGAACCGATGTCAAAAACTTCGCAGCAGGCAGCACTTTCCCACGCTGCACACCATTCATGTCAGGCACGATACATTCGATCTCGCCGACGCCATGATCGGCGATCCACGCAGCTAATTTCGTCGAGCTACTCATGTTGGTCAACTGCCGCCGGAAGTCGGCAACCCTTTCCGCTGGTTAAAGTGTTTTGCTGATCGAAAAGACTGCGCCAGCGCTGCCCAAGGGATTGCCACCGGTGCGCGACGAATCGACATAACTCGCGCCGACGGTGAATCCTTTGAATGTTGCACTGATGCCAAGCGACCAGTCATTCTTGTTGTCATTGCCAAACGCACCGTCCTCGATGCCAAAAGACCCGGTCAGCGTCAGTGGCGTCGATGGAATATCAAGCGACCCGTTGACGGCGACATACGTGTTGCTGAAGTCGCCGATGTTCTCCTGCTTCGGCGCATAGGCAAAAAGGACACCAAGGCTGCCTGGGCCAATCTTATGGCTGGCCGATGCCTGCAGTTCGACATAATTCGTGTCGCTCGCGCCGGGATAGACGTAATAGACAACCAACGCACCCGCGGTCAGATCACCGATGTCTTTCGAAATGCCCGCGGTGAGATCGACTTCGATATCGTCGCCGCCGTTATCTGCAATGTTGGATCCCCAAACCGAAGCATAAAAACCCGATTCATGCGTGACCGTAATCGACGGTTGGAAAGCAGGATCCTTATTGCTGAGCGATAGTCCGCGGAACCGGTAATCGCTGACGGCGGACAAGGTAAAATCAATCGACACGGGGTCAACGGTTTCGACTGTTGCAGGTGCGGGAGAGGCGGGTTGCGCCAATGCGGCAACCGGGCAAAGCAACAATCCCGACGTGATTACCGAGCTAAAGCATCGAAGCATTTTTGCCGTCATCAAAAAACCCTTTCTGGTAGACCGCAGACTCACCATTTACTGGCATCGCCTTTAGCCGTGTCGTTGATTATCATACAGGCAACCATAACGATCATGACTTAGCCAGCCCAAATGAACAATTTGGTGCCATCGCTTTTTCCGATAGCAGCGCGATCGACAAAATACTGGTCGTTTTTGGAATAAGCGACGCTATGGCTCTCACAGAGGTCAAACATGCTACAAAACGATCCGCTTGCATCATTTTGGATGCCTTTCACGGCAAACCGGGCGTTCAAATCAGCGCCGCGCCAACTCGTTGCCGCAAAAGATATGCACTACACGAGTTCTGACGGGCGATCGATCCTCGACGGAACGGCCGGGCTCTGGTGCGTCAACGCGGGGCACTGCCGCGCGCCAATTGTCGAGGCTATCCGCAAAACGGCGGGTGAACTCGACTTCGGTCCGACTTTCCAGGTGGCGCACCCGCTCGCGTTCGATCTCGCGTCACGCGTGGCGGCGATCATGCCCGCCGGGCTGGACCGCGTCTTTCTGACGAACAGTGGCTCGGAATCTGTCGATACAGCGCTCAAAATCGCGATTGCGTGTCAGCGCGCGCGCGGACAGGGAACGCGCACCCGGTTGATCGGGCGCGAGCGCGGTTATCACGGCACGGGGTTTGGCGGCATTTCCGTCGGCGGGATCGTCAACAACCGCCGCGCCTTTGGCACGCTGCTGGCGGGTGTCGATCACTTGCCGCACACGCACAGCCTGGCGCATTCGGCCTTCACGCGCGGACAACCGGCTTGGGGCGCGCATCTGGCGGATGATCTCGAACGCCTCGTTGCGCTCCACGGCGCCGAGACCATTGCCGCGGTTATCGTCGAACCACTCGCCGGATCGACGGGTGTCCTCGTGCCACCGGTCGGCTACCTCGAGCGGCTCCGAGAGATATGCACCAAATACGGCATCATATTGATTTTCGACGAAGTCATCAGCGCGTTCGGCCGCATGGGCAGCGCGACCGCGTCCGAACTTATGGGCGTCACGCCTGACATGATTGCAATGGCGAAGGGGCTGACCAACGCCGCCGTGCCGATGGGCGCCGTGGCGGTATCGCGAACAATTCATGATGACATCGTCGAGAATGCGCCTGACGGGATCGAGCTTTTCCATGGCTATACCTATTCGGGGCACCCGCTTGCTGCGGCAGCGGGAATTGCCACGCTCGATCTCTACAAATCCGAACAACTGTTCGAGCGGGCACGGGATATGAGCACTTATTTTGAAGACGCAGCGCACAGCCTTAAAGGGCGCCGTCACGTTATTGATGTCCGCAACATGGGGTTGGTTGCAGGGATCGAACTCAGCCCGCGTCCCGGTGCGCCGACGAAGCGTGGTATGGAATTGTTTCATGCCTGCTTCGACAACGGCCTGCTCGTCCGCGCTACCGGTGACACGATCGCGCTGTCGCCGCCGCTCGTCCTCGAAAAATCGCACGTCGATGAAATGTTCGGCCGGCTCGGCACGCTCATCGATACGCTCGAATGACGTGAGAACGAGTTAGCGATGCAGGCTGGCATTCGCTTGCCAGAAGACTGACTAGACAGCGTTCATGAGGAGTCGTCGCACAGGCTTCCATTGACGCGAGCGTGCCTTTTTAACGATTTCGTTTATTGAAATCTGAGCATTAACCGGCTCCCGCTCGACGTGGCGCTCGTGTCCGGCAACCTCTCTGGCTGGTGATAATTACGACGCTATTGCATCATCAGGCTGCCAAGAAAGCGCCGTCGACCGGGTATATCCCGCCAGCGCAGTAGCTGGCTTCGTCACTGGCGAGAAACGCGACCATATTTGCTACCTCTTCGTTTCGGCCATAGCGGCCCATCGCGATCAATGCAGTAAAGCCCGTCCGAGCAAGTGACGGATCGGATGGCGAAGCCTGCATTTCGACCGAAGCCATCATCTTGTTGTCGATCGGCCCCGGCGCGACTGCGTTGACGCGGATACCCAGCGGGGCAAGTTCGAGTGCGGCCACATGAACGAGGCCGTTGATGCCGTGTTTGCTGGCGGCGTAGGCGGCAAGGCCGGGTACGCCCACAACCCCCGCAACGGACGCTGTCGCGATGATCGCACCGCCACCGCGCGCCTGCATTGGTGCAACCGCATGCTTCAT
>JAYTAP010000063.1:0-22670 GCA_043737475.1 Sphingomonas sp. | reverse complement strand
GGCGGTGATAAACCGCTGCGATGCCTGCCTTTGAGCCGGATACGTGGTTCAGAATAGCTTCTGAGACGGGCAGGGGAATGCCAAGACGCTCAAGGCCGGTGGCAACGGTCCTTCGGATGTCGTGCATTGTCGCGCGTTCATTCGTGCCAGCTTCTGCCGCCATAGCATTGAACAGACGATTCCAGCCCTTTGTAAAGCCGGTGAACGTGCGTTCGGGGTCAGCGCTGGACGGAAACAGTCGACCATCGGCCTTTGCCCTAGGCAGCGCCTTGAGGACCGCCAGCGCTGGCTTTGAAAGCGGAACCCGATTGGCCCTGCCATTTTTTGTTCGTTCGCCGGGGATGACCCATATCGCATTATCGAGATCGAATTCTGACCAACGCGCAGCAAAAACTTCTGTTCGCCGCTGCGCTGTCAAAATCAGCAGCTGCACTCCGGCGCCATATCTTGTGCCCTCGACGACTGCGGCATTCCAAAGAGCCTTCAGTTCTCGATCGCTAAGCACGCGTTCACGGGGGGCACCGACAGCAGGGACGTCTGCCCCTCGGCAAGGGTTCCTCAGAATTTCCCGGTTGCGCTTCATCGCCCAGGCATAAAATCCGCTCAGCAGCTGGTGAGCCATTCGAGCCTTGCGAGGCATTGGGCGAGGACTGCTAGCGGCATGAATTGCATCGACCATGTTGGTAACATCGACATGATCAACACGATCAGCGCGATGGTTTCCAATCTCTGGCAAGATGTCCATCTTGAATATGCGCTCTATGCTCTTGGCGCTCTTTTTCTTTGGTCTGCCAGCCGGATTCAGCCCTCGAACTTCAGCGGCAAGGTACTGCTCGACGATAGCGCTGATCGTGCCGGCACCCTTGCCGCGTTGAAGCTCAAGGTGCGTCGTTACTGGATCACGCCCGTCGCCGATATCACTCAACATGCTGCGGGCCCTTTCGCGCGCCTCGGCCAGCTTCAGCGTTGGGTATTTGCCAAGTGTTACATTCCGCGGCTTCTTGTTCATCAAGGTGCGAAGCGCAAAAACCTTAACACCCGTTGAGCTTACGCGGATGCGCAGTCCTTTGGCCAAGGTATCGGGATACTCGACACGGCCGTTTTTAGGCGGACGAAGCGCAGCAATTTTCGAGTCAGTTAATTGAACGCGCGTTGGCACGGCATGGTCACCTTCGGTTTGAAATTGTTTACCCCGTGTAAATTCTTGAAGCAACTAGTATGGGCTATTATGGCCTAAACAGGGTGGTTTTTGATGACAAGATGACCCAGCAACGCAGGGCGGAATTAGACTTCTAATCTTGAGGCCACAGGTTCGACTCCTGTCGGGCGCGCCACGCACTCCTAAATCTCGTCACTTAACCCGCAGCTGCCCGATCAACGTTGAAAACCCCGCAAATTTGCGGGGTTTTCAACGTAGGATTAGGGGACCTGTGGCTGCCAGACGCTTCCGTTGCTGGAAAGCACTCCGATTTGCCTGAAGATCTCGAGGCCTGATTTCACGGCCTCAGTTTGCGCATTGTCGGAAGTTAGGCGAATCCGAACATCATGCGTTGTTCGTTCCAGCTCAACGGCAGTGATGCGGCTTTGGCCAGGGCGCGAGCCGTTAGACCCGAAGGTTGTTTTCCATCGATGATGCTCGCGATGATATCTGGTGCGAGGTAGCTGAGCCGAGCTATGCGCATCAAATGCGGTGCAGATGCATCCGCTGCGGCGGTGTTACCCTCCACCGTTGAGAGATAGTCCCGCGCGGCGAATGCCCGGATGATAAGTTCGAACAGCTTGGGATGACGCTTGCTGCCCGACTGATTTGGTGAAGGGACACAAAGTCGCATCTCATGACCATAATTTTTCCGGTCCAAGGTAATCGTGATCGGAGCCGATTGGCACGTCTTCGCTTTTTCGGCCGTCCCCCAAGCCAGCGCGAATACTTGTCCAAGCTTCAGTGAGGCAGCCACGCCTTTGTGATCCACCGTTGCAGCGAAGCCCATGCTCAGCAGGAGCTCGCGAAGCTTGGCGGTTGGCGTGGCGGCAGCTTCTCGGGCAGCAGCTGCACTCCAGTCGAGAAGCTGCCGCGCATCGTCGATGCCACTCGCGTGCGCTTGTGCAACGAGTGACGGCTCATCTTGGAGAAAAGCAATGACGCCGTGGCGCACCGCTTCTTCGAGCTCGCCTGCTGCCAGTCGCATGATGCTTGCATCGATCGGGATGCCCCTCATGCCAGGGGCGATCGTCTGTGACACATAATAGCGATAGCGACGTCCATCCTTCACCGCGTGCCTCGGTGACATCGCTCTGCCTTTGGCGTCACGGATCATGCCGGTAAGCAAGCTTGGTGCGCTCGCTCGTGGCCTTCGCTGCTGGTCGCCAGCGGACACGGCCAGTGCCTGCTGGACTTTGTCGAATAGCTCCTGAGCAACGATTGCCTGGTGCTCACCGGAATAGACTTTGTCCTTGTGGACGATCTCACCGCGATAGATCCGGTTCTTGAGCAAGTGATAGACCGGGCCCCGTGTGAATGGGATACCGCCGCGCACCGACCCATCGCGCATGTTCTGAACTTTGGTGATGATGCCTGCATCAGTCAGTGTCAGGATGAGTTGAGGCACTGATCTCAAGCTCAGATACCGCTCCATGATCCAGCGGACAGTCTTTGCTTCTGCTTCCTCAATCACAAGCAAACGGTTCTCGACGCGGTAGCCGAGCGGCACGGGACCTCCCATCCACATGCCTTTGGCTTTCGATGCAGCAATCTTGTCGCGTACTCGCTCAGAGATCACTTCACGTTCGAACTGCGCAAAGGACAGCAGCACGTTAAGCGTAAGGCGGCCCATGCTGGTCGTCGTGTTGAACGCCTGTGTGATCGACACAAACGATGCACCCGCCGCATCGAGGATCTCGACGATCTTGGCAAAGTCAGCCAGGCTTCGAGTGAGACGATCAACCTTGTAAACGATAATGCAGTCGATGCGCCCCGCCTTCACTTCCGCCAGAAGCTGCTGCAGGCCGGGCCGGTCGACGTTGCCACCTGAGAACCCGCCGTCGTCATACGTGGCTGGCACCAGCACCCAGCCTTCGCGACCTCCTGAAGGCGATCGGGATCGGCGAGGGCTCGTTCAACAACACGCTCAAAATATAATCGGCTTTCGGGCCGAGCTTACCGTCGCTTCGTTGACCGCTATTCGGCGCGTATCTGTCATTCTGCGATCGGCCAACGAACGTCCGCTTTCCCTCAAACCACCGATCCAAAGCGGCCATTCCGGTTTCCACCCACAATCTGCCGGCAAAGAGCTTATGAACGAATGGCAGGTTTTAAGGCCGGCCTAGAGCAGGAGGAACGTCAGCATTGTTCGCGCGAACCGACAGAAGCGTACGGCGAGCGCTGCCGTCCTAGGAGCTTCGGAGGGAAGCCTAACATCGCTACGGGACGATAAATGTACGGAACAATCCGCAGTGCAGCGCGCTTACGAGACCGAATGGAAGCAACACTCCCCGCCATCACCCCGGTTGGCGGTCTGTCCCTTGGGCTGATGCGGGTCAAGCTTACCTATTTCTGTCGCCACGGTCGGTTGCCGGATTTGGAAAATCCCCTGCTATTCACCGAGCTGGTACAAGACCGGAAGCTGAACGTCCGTGACCCTCAGTATGCGCTTCTTGCCGACAAGGTGCGCGTCAAGACAGAGGTCGCTCGTCGCATCGGTGAGGACTGGGTAACGCCGACACTTTGGCACGGCACTGAGCTGCCCGATCAACCCTGCTGGCCTGAACCGTTCGTGGTCAAATCTCGGCACGGCTGCAACCAGACGGCGTTTGTGCTGACAGGCGGCGAGGACTGGCAAGCTATCCAGAAGAAATCTAGGGGCTGGATGGCGCGAAGGTACGGGTACTGGCTCGATGAATGGCTGTATCAATCCATACCCAAAGGCATCTTGGTTGAACCCTTCATCGGTACGGGACCCGACCTGCCTATTGATTTTAAATTCTATGTATTCGCTGGCCGTGTCGAGTTCATTCAGGTGCATCTCGGGCGGGGCAAGCGCCATAGATGGATACTATTCGACAGATCATGGTCGCGGGTTTCCGCAGCAACCTCTGATCCCGATCCTGCGCGCCCAAAGTCCTTTTATCGGATGATCGACGCAGCGGAAGAACTGGGTCGAGACCTGGATTTTGTGCGGGTTGATCTTTACGATGTGGACAAAGGCCCCCGCTTCGGCGAGCTCACCTTTTACCCAGGGTCGGGCTTAGATCGGTTTGATCCAGTCGCACTTGATCAGCTCCTTGGAAGACATTGGCTTCATGCCAAATCTTCGCTTCGGGCAGGAAATGCGTCTGGCATACCAGTTCTGGCGCCACTGAATACGCGCGATCATTGCCATCGGACTTCAATGCACAATCTGCGCGCTTAGCTCACCTGACCTCGCAAGCACCAGATTCAGGGAGCCGTCTGCCTGCAGTTGAAAGCTAAGCCTGTGGACTTGATGCTTAACGGTCCGAGATATTGGCATCAACAGCCACGCTGGCGGAGCACGACAGAATTAGCGAGCGAACAGCAACTACTGAGAATTGCACGCCCTAGCTTGCCGGAACAGTAGAACTTACCGAGCGCAAGGCCATTTTAAACCTCAACACGCTATTGGCGGGAATAGGTCCGGTTGCCCTCGCCCCGTAACCGAGAGCTGGTGGTATCCACACGATCCACTCGTCCCCCGGACGCATGAGCGTCAGGGCTTCGGTGAAGCCCGGAACAAACCCCGAGACTTGTCCGCTCAACGGCTCGCCCCTGGCATAGCTGCTATCGAAGGTCTCGCCAGTGGTGAGCTTGCCCTCGTAATCGAAGACAACACTGTCAGCGATTGTTGGACTGCGCCCTGTCGGTGGACCGAACGTAACAATGAAATACTGTAATCCGCTCGGCGTTGTCACGATGCCTTTGGCCGTTGCGTTGCGGGCCAGGAAGTCGGCCCCGGGCGCAGTTTGCGGCGGCGCAGGCGGCGGTGCCGGCAAGGTTGCGCAGGCACTGGGCATCACAAAAAGGAGCGCGAGGCGCATAAGACTGAGTTTCATGGGTGCGACCTTAGCACCGAGCGCGTCTTCGCAAAAGTGCAGATCGCCCGACTCTTCGAACGCTGGAGATTGTGCCGCCACAGGGGTGTCGGTTTGCGATGGCAACTTCGCTGCTTGCATCCACTTAACGCAACTGGATAGGTGCCCCCGAAAGGGGAAAGAGACATGACGATCGCCGCGTCTGTGGACCTTGGTGGTCAAGCGCCAGAACGGATTGATGGCCTCGATGCCGCGCGCGGGCTCGCGGTGTGCGGCATCGTGCTCCTAAATATCTATAATTTTTCGATGCCTCCCGCCGCCTACTTCAACCCGTTGGCTTACGGCTACACGGGACCTGAAACACTGGCCATCTGGGCCGTTGAATCGATCCTCGCCCAAGACGCCTTTCGCGCAATCTTCGCAGTATTGTTTGGAGCCGGCGTGACGATCCTTTTCGAGCGCGGCTCGACGATGCGTAATCACTTGGCGCGGATGCTAGTGCTGCTGCTTATCGGTTACTTACATGCAGTTCTGCTTAACAACGGCGACGTGCTGCGCCTTTATGCACTGACCGGCCTTTTGCTCCCGCTCATGCTGCGCCTTTCGCAATCCGGTCTGTTGATCGCGGTCGTTGTGCTCGCGGCGGTGCATCTTGGAGGGCTTGGCTGGTTCGCGTGGGGTTGGTTGCGCTATTGGCGCGATGTTCAGCAGGGCATTAGCGATCCAGCCGCACTGGCAATGTGGCAAGCCGAGTTCGGTATTGATCCGGCCGCCATCGAGCGGGGACTGGCGGTCGGTCGCGAGACGTTGAGCGAGCGCATAACCAGGCGCGCTTTTCAGTGGCAGGCTCCGCTCAGCATCCTGTTTGTCTTTCTGCCGCAGACACTTGCCGCAATGCTGCTGGGCGTTTGGAGCTGGCGCAGCGGTTTGCTGCGCGGTGTTTGGGATAAGGCCCGCCTGCGTCGCTTCGCATTGCGCTTGGCACTGATCGCACTGCCGCCGATGATTGCGCTGTGCGTTGCAACGTTCTGGAGCGGCTTTGCCGGACCGGTCGTCGGCAGTGTTGCGCTCGTATGGAGCCAGCCGTTCGCCGTCCTGCTCGGTCTGGCCTATATCGCAGCGCTGTTTGCCGCCTATGGAAGGGGTGCGCTCCAGACCGGTCTCGGTTCACGCCTTGCTGCCGCCGGGCGCTTGTCGCTCACAAATTATATCGGTGCGAGTGTGGTAATGGCGGCAGTGTTCCACAGTTGGGGGCTGGGATGGTTCGGATCGGTGAACCGTGTCGAGGCGACGCTCGTGGGGGTTACGGTGATCGCACTGATACTCACTGTCTCACCGCTTTGGGCACCGCGGCTCGGCCCCGGCCCCCTCGAACGATTGTGGCGGCGCGGCGCGCGGAGCTTGTCATGATATTTCGTGCCACGCGGCTACTAATGGCGTCAGTTCCGGCAAGATTGAGGCGCAGGGTGGGGCGCAGATTAAAAACTCCATGGCGCACAGCCTTCTGGCGAAAAGAACGCGCGCTATTTTATGGCCATATCCGATGAAGATCGTCGATAACGAACGGGTGGCTGGCATTAACCTTCCCGCCATGAAGCGTTTTGATGTGAGGATGATCCAGTGGCAAATCGTCATGACCATGGGCCATCGCCTCTGGGTCGGGTGAACGCCAGACTTGCCCCGCCAATATCACCCCAATACCAGCAAGCACCGCCAACGCGCCGAATGCCGCCGCCTGCCCGGGTCCGGCACCGAGCTGACCGGCGAGGGGGTATGCAATCAGCCAACAGGCATGGCTGAGCGCAAACTGCGCCGCGAAGACGGCAGGTCGGTCCTCGGGGTTTGCGGACCGCTTCAACAACCTGCCCGCCGGGGTCACGCTCGCTGAGTAGGCAATGCCGAGCAGGAACCAGCCGCAAAGGATCGTCGGCCAGAACAGCGGCGCTCGCGCGAAATAGGCAGTCGCCACTGCCAGGGCGGCGAGCATCGCGGACATGGCCGTTGCTGCCGCCATCATCACGATCCGATCGCCGATCCTGTCGAGGATGCGTGGCAGTGCGAACGCCGCGATCATCGAGCCCGCGCCGTATGCGGCGAGGGTGATTGCAACCTCGCGCTGCCCCATGCCGAGGACATCGCGCACGATCACGACGGTGTTGACGATTACCATGGCACTCGCCGCCGCCGCTGAAAGCGTCAGCGCGAGCAGCCCTTTCAGCCGTGGGGTCTTCAAATAGATGCGAAGGCCGCGTGTCGTCCGCGCGTAGATACCGCCCGAACGCGCGACGGCGGGCGATCTGGGGAGCACGACGGACAGCACGAGCAACGCCGAGCAAGCAAAGCCGACCGACGTGCCCGCGAACAGCCAATGAAAATTTATGACCGAAAGCAGCGCGGCTGCGAGGATCGGGCTTACGAGGCTCTCGGTGTCGTAGGCCAATCGCGACAGCGAAAGCGCGCGGGTATAGTCGCTCTCCTCGGGCAAGATATCGGGAATGGTGGCCTGAAATGTCGGGGTGAACGCTGCCGATGCCGATTGCAGGACGAATATCAGCACGTAAATCTGCCAGATTTGGTCGACGAATGGCAAGACGAGCGCGACGCCTGCACGAATGACGTCCATTGCCACAAGGAATGCGCGACGGGGAATGCGGTCGGCAAACGCGCCGACAACAGGTGCCACGCCGATATAAGCAACCATCTTAATGGCAAGCGCGGTTCCCAGCACCGCCCCGGCATTTTCGCCAGCAAGATCATATGCCAGCAATCCCAGCGCGACGGTGGCGAGTCCGGTTCCTAGCAGTGCCACGATTTGCGCCACGAAGAGATTTCGGTACGTGCGGTTGCCGAGTATTTGAAACATAAGTCGTCCTCGCGGTTGCGGCGCTCTAGGCCAACTGCTATGCAATTAGCCATGCGAAGTGTAGTATTCACGCTCTTGTTGGTCGTTGCCGTCTTTTTCGGCAGCACGCACGCGTCGGCATTCTCGCATCAGCATGATGACGCGGCTCATGTGACGCAAGCTGCGCATCATGACGCCGCCGCCGATTGGGATCATGATCCGGCACCATCCGATCCGGACGACTCCGGACAGCCCGCGCATAGCCATTGTGCAATGGCCTCTTTAGCAGGCGTATCGGCAATTGATGTGCCAATCGGTCCAAGCCGGGTTTTGGCGCCCTCGCTCGTCTTGATTGCGATGTCGTCGCTCGGAATCCCCCCACCGCTCGAGCCGCCCTTAGCCTGATTCCAGCCGCTTCGGGCGAGCGCCTATGCGCTTGCCCGCGTGTCTCGTGAATCAGGACTATCATCATGCCTATATCATTGCGCGCGGCCGTCATGGCCGGTGCGCTGCTCAGCGCAGGCCAGCCAGCCTTAGCGCAGGAGCTTACGCTAGAGGGCGCCGTGGCAAGAGCCACCGCCGCGACCCCGCTGCTTCGCGCTGGCGAAGCCGGGATCGCCGCGGCGCGTGCCGGTCGCCGCCAAGCCAATGTTCGACCGAACCCGGTCGTCATCGTCGAGGGCGAAAACCTTGTCGGCAGCGGCCCTTATAATGTCCTCGGGCAAGCTGAGGTCACGGCCACCTACAGTCAGCCGTTCGAGCGCGGCGGCAAGCGTGCAGCACGGGTAACGCTTGCCGATCGCGACATCGGCGTCGCCGAAGCGTCGGCACGCGTTGCTCGGCTTGAGCTGGCTTCTTCTGTTGAGCGCGCATTCCTCGATGTGGTGATCGCCGATTATGTCGCGCAGATTGCGGACACGCGACAGGGGATCGAACTCGAAATGCAGCGCGAGGCGTTGCGGCGCGTGCGCGGCTACAAGGATCCGCTGTTCGTCGAGACGCGTGCGGCAGCCCGCGTTGCACAGGCCCGGATCGGCGTGGCAGCGGCCAGCACGCGACAACGATCTTCGCGTGCTGCGCTGGCGGCATTCTGGGGCGAGTCGGGCGAAGCGCTGACCGTCAAAGGCGACTTGCTGACCGGCGTTCCCACGACGTCCAAAATTGCAGCAGCCGATCTTGCGCTTGCCGACGCGACGACGGCACGCGCGGCAGCGGCAGTCACCGTCGAAGAAACCCGCCGCATTCAGGATTACACCGTCAGCGGGGGTGCGCGCTTCCTGCGCGGGACCAACGACATCGCCGCTGTCGCAGGCATCACGATCCCGCTTGGACGCTTTGACCGCAACCAAGGCGCGATCGAACGCGCGCAGGCCGAGCGGTTGCGCATCGAGCTGACGGCAGAAGCGGCGCGGCTCGACCGGCTGCGGCGGCTGGCGTCGCTTGGTGCCGATGCGGCTGCGGCGCGCGCGCAGGCGCAGGCCATCGTTACCGAAGTCTATCCGCGCACGACCAAAGCGCTCCAGCAAGTCCGCGCTGGCTACGCGCGCGGGGGGTTCAGCTTTCGCGACATGCAGGACGCCGCCGACGCCATCCTGCGCGCGCAGGATGAATGGCTCGAGGCCATCACCAAATACCGCGACCTTCAAACCGACATCGACCGGCTGACGGGGCGTTTCGACGTCGCCCAGCCGCTGGAGACACGCCCATGACCCGATCGTTCACGTTACGCGCGCTCGGCGCGTTGTTGCTGATTGCGCCGCTCGCGGCTTGCGGCGGGGGGGCCGAAAAGCCTGTTGCCGAAGGCGAGGCTGGAGCAGCTGCCGAATATGAAAAGGGGCCGAACAACGGCCGCTTGCTCAAGGACGGCGACTTTGCGCTCGAGATGACAATCTTCGAGGACGGTGTACCGCCGCAGTTCCGCGTCTTTCCGACGCGGGGTGGCAAGCCGGTCGATGCCAACACGATCGACCTCAGCGTGACGCTCAAGCGAATCGACGGCGAGGTGAACCGCTTCGCCTTCAAGCCCGAGGGTGCGTTTCTGACAGGGCAAGGCACCGTCACCGAACCGCACAGTTTCGACGTCGAAGTTCTCGCTGTCGAAAACGGCAAGCGGCACCGCTGGACTTATGCCAGCCCCGAAGGGCGGACGCGCATCTCAGCCGCAGCAGCCAAGTCGGGCGGCGTCGTCATCGAGACCGCCGGTCCCGCCACGATCAGCGAAATGCGCGAAGTCGAAGGCACGGTGCAACTCGCTCCATCGGCGCGCTCCGAGGTTCGCGCGCAGTTCCCAGGCAAGATTATGGCGGTCACCAAAGCCGTCGGCGACTATGTCCGCAAAGGACAATTGCTTGCCCGCATTGAGTCGAGCGAGTCGCTGCAGATTTACCCTGTCTTCGCGCCGGTCAGCGGCGTGATCGCCGAGCGCAACGCCAATGTCGGCAACGTCGCATATGACCAGCCGATCTTCGTGATCAGCGATCCGGCGGCGACTACAGTCGTGTTCAACGTCTTCCCGCGCGATCTCGCGACGATCCGCCCCGGCCAGCGCGTCGTCATCGAGACGCTCGACGGCCAAGTCGTCGGCGAAGGACAGCTGTCGGGCTATCTGCCCGAAGGCAATGCCGAAGCAGGAACTGCGCTGATGCGCGCGACCCTGCCCAATCGCGACGGGCGCTGGCGACCGGGCATGGCGCTCCACGGGCGCGTGACGGTCAACTCGTTTACTGTCCCCCTCGCCGTCCGCACCGAAGCCCTGCAACGGTTCCGCGACTTCACCGTCGTCTTCGCCAATTTCGGTGAGGATTACGAAGTGCGGATGCTCGAACTCGGCCGCAAATCGACCGAATGGTCCGAGGTCCTGTCCGGCCTCAAGCCCGGCACGCGCTACGCCGCCAAAGGTGCCTTCCTGATCCGCGCCGACGTCGAAAAATCGGGCGCGAGCCACGACCATTGATCGGACACCAGAACATGCTTCCCCGCATCATCGGCTTTTCCATCCGCCAGCGCTGGTTCGTGCTCGCCATCGTCGCCGTGCTCATCGCGATCGGCGTCTGGAGCGCGACCCGCCTGCCGATCGACGCCGTGCCCGACATCACCAATGTCCAGGTCCAGATCAACACCGAGGCCGAGGGCTTCTCCCCGCTTGAAGCCGAGCAGCGCATCACTTACCCGATCGAAACAGCGATCGCAGGCGTGCCGGGCCTGAGCTACACGCGTTCGGTCTCGCGCTATGGCCTCAGCCAGGTGACCGTTGTGTTCGCCGACGGCACCGACCTCTATTTCGCGCGGCAGCTCGTCAACGAACGTTTGCAGGCGGCAAAGACGCAATTGCCGCCGGGGATCGAGCCCGCAATGGGGCCGACGGCGACGGGTCTCGGCGAAATCTTCATGTATTCGGTCACGCCAAAGAAGAACGCGCGCAAGCCCGACGGGTCGCAGTGGACGCCGACCGACCTGCGTACGCTGCATGATTGGGTGGTCCGCCCGCAGATGCGCAACGTGCCTGGCGTCGCCGAGGTCAACACGGTCGGCGGTTACACAAAGCAATATCATGTCACGCCTAATGTTGAACGGCTCGCGGCGCTTGGCATTTCGCTGAGCGATGTCGTCAACGCGCTCGAGGCCAACAACGCCAATGCGGGTGCCGGCTATGTCGAGCGCGCGGGCGAACAGATCCTCATCCGCATTCCGGGGCGCGCCGCAGATGAAACCGATTTGTCGCAGATCATCGTGGCGACGCGCGGCGGGGTGCCGATCCGGATCGCCAATGTTGCCGAGGTTGTGATAGGGTCTGAACTACGCACCGGAGCTGCCACCGAAAACGGCAAGGAGATCGTGCTCGGCACGATCTTCATGCTCACCGGATCGAACCCGCGCATCGTCGCGCAGGCAGCCGCCGAACGGCTCGAAGCGGTCAACAAGTCGCTGCCTGCAGGGGTGATTGCGCAGCCGCTCTACGACCGCACCGACCTCGTCGAACGGACGGTCGAGACGGTCGAGAAGAACTTGGCCGAGGGCGCACTGCTCGTCATCGTCGTGCTCTTCCTGTTGCTGGGCAACGTTCGTGCCGCGCTGATCACGGCAGCGGTCATCCCGATCGCTATGCTGATGACGTTGACCGGCATGGCGGCGGGTCGGGTGTCGGCCAATCTGATGAGTTTGGGCGCACTCGATTTCGGTCTGATCGTCGATGGCGCGGTTATCATCGTCGAGAACTGCCTGCGCCGCCTTGGCGAAGCGCAGCACCGGCTCGGGCGGCTGCTCGACCGCGAAGAACGCTTTGAACTCGTCGCGTCGGCGAGCAGTGAAGTCATCCGGCCGAGCATCTTCGGCGTCATCATCATCACCGTCGTTTATCTACCGATCTTTGCGCTGACGGGCATCGAGGGGAAGACGTTCCACCCGATGGCGCTGACCGTGATGATCGCGCTCACCGCCGCGCTGATCCTTTCGTTGACCTTCGTCCCCGCCGCGATCGCCATGTTCGTGACGGGAAAGGTCGAGGAAAAGGAAAACCGTGTCATGCGCTGGCTGCGCGGCATTTACGCCCCGCTACTCGACCGCACGATGCAGCACGGCAAGCTGCTCGTCGCAGGCGCGCTGGTGCTGGTCGCGCTGAGCGGATTTGCCGCGACGCGCCTCGGCTCCGAATTCATTCCAAACCTCGACGAAGGCGACATCGCCATGCACGCGCTGCGCATTCCGGGCACCAGTCTGGGCCAAGCCGTGCAGATGCAGGAAGCGCTCGAAGCGCGGATCGTCAAGTTCCCCGAAGTCGAGCGGGTCTTCGCCAAGATCGGCACTGCCGACGTCGCTACCGACCCGGTGCCGCCATCGGTCGCCGACAATTTTATCATTTTGAAAGACCGCAAGGACTGGCCCGATCCCCGTAAGTCGCGCACGCAGCTCGTCGCCGAATTGGATGCGGCCGTGCGCCAGATCCCCGGCAACAATTACGAGTTCACGCAGCCGGTCCAGATGCGCCTCAACGAATTGATTGCGGGCGTCCGCGCCGACGTGGCGGTCAAGCTGTTCGGCGAGGATCTCGACAAGCTGCTCGAAACTGGCGGCGCAATCGAGAGCATCGTTAGCGGCATTCCCGATGCGGAGGACGTGAAGCTCGAACAGGTCACCGGCCTGCCAGTGCTGTCGGTAACGCCGAACCGGACGATGCTCGCGCGCTACGGCATCAACATGAAGGACGTGCAGGATGCCGTCTCGACCGCGACCGGCGGCCGCAACGCAGGCGAGGTGTTCGAGGGCGATCGCCGCTTTGCCGTCGTCGTTCGCTTGCCCGAAGAAAAACGCACCAACCTCGACGAACTTGGTCGCCTGCCGATCCCGCGTCGAGCGGCGGGCGGCGTGACCGATTTCGTGCCGCTCTCCGAAGTCGCCGTGATCGAACTGTCGGTCGGCCCTAACCAGATCAGCCGCGAGAACGGTAAGCGGCGCGCGGTCATTACCGCGAACGTGCGCAATCGCGATCTCGGCTCGTTCATCACCGAGCTGCGAACCAAGATCGACGCCGAGGTGGCGCTGCCCGAGGGCTATTACGTCGAATATGGCGGCACCTTTGAACAGCTTCAGTCGGCCGCCACGCGGCTTCGGATCGTGGTCCCGCTCGCGCTCCTGCTTATCTTCGGGCTGTTGTTCACGCTGTTTGGCTCGGTCCGCGACGCCGCCGTCGTGTTCTCGGGCGTCCCACTTGCGCTGACCGGCGGCGTCGCGGCGCTCGCGCTGCGGGATATCCCGATGTCGATTTCCGCTGGCGTAGGGTTCATCGCTCTGTCAGGCGTAGCGGTTCTCAACGGCGTCGTGATGCTCTCGTTCATCAAGGACTTGCGTGAACGCGGCATGGCTCTCGATGAGGCCATCCGCGAGGGTGCGCTGACCAGGCTACGCCCCGTGCTGATGACCGCACTCGTCGCCTCGCTCGGCTTCGTGCCCATGGCGTTCAACGTTGGCGCAGGGTCCGAAGTGCAGCGCCCGCTCGCGACGGTGGTGATTGGGGGGATCATCTCATCGACGATCCTGACGCTAATCGTGCTACCCGCGCTGTACCGGCTGATTCATGGCCGCCATCGCGAGCTCGAACCAAGGCGCCTTGAGGCCGAAGACATAAGCGTCCCGGGAGCAGCGTTGACATGAGCATGACGATTACGCCCTCCGTTGCCCGGGCGTTCTGGCTTGCCCTTCTAAGCTTGATCGCTGTCTTCGTGACAGCGAGCGGAGCCGATGCGCACGGCGTTGCCGAGGGGGACCAGGGCTATGTACAGGAAGTGACAGGCGTCCAGTTTCTGCCGTTCCTGTATCTTGGCGCCAAGCACATGGTGACCGGCTACGACCATCTGCTGTTCCTGTTCGGCGTCATTTTCTTTCTTTACCGGCTCAAGCACATCGGCATTTACGTGACGCTGTTCGCGATCGGCCATTCGACGACGATGATGCTCGGTGTGCTGACGGGCGTCGCAATCAATGCCTATGTCATCGACGCGATCATTGGCATCTCGGTCGTCTACAAAGCGCTCGACAATCTGGGGGCATTCCGGCGCTGGCTCGGCGTGCAACCCAATACCAAGGCAGCGACGCTTATTTTCGGATTATTTCACGGCTTCGGCCTTGCAACCAAGATCCAGGAGTTTGAAATCTCGCGCGATGGACTGCTCGCCAATCTGATCGCATTCAATATCGGCGTCGAGATTGGCCAACTGCTCGCCCTATTGGCGATCCTCATCGTGATGGGCTTCTGGCGTCGCACACCGAGCTTTGCACGCCATGCCCAGGCCGCCAACGTCATCCTCATGGCCGCCGGCTTCACGCTGGTCGGCTACCAACTTGTCGGCCTCGCCGTCGCCTGAACGGAGTACCCAATGTATAATTCACAGATGCCGCGCATCGAGGAACTGCCGACCTCGGCGCAGCTTATTCGCTCCACACTAATCGCCGTTGCCGGCGCGTCCGCGCTGCTCGTCATGGTCGTCCTGCCGTCTGAGTACGCGATCGACCCGACCGGGATCGGGCGCGTACTCGGCCTGACTCAGATGGGCGAGATCAAGGTGCAACTAGCCTCTGAAGCCAAGGCTGACATAGAAACCACTACTGCGCCGACCCTGCAGCCAACGGTCGCTGCATCTCCGGCGATGCCCCCCGCCGTGCCGGCGCCTGCGTTGCCCAGCGAGGCGGGGATAGGGCGCAGCGACGTTATGCAGGTTGAGCTCGCACCCGGTGAGGCAGCTGAGATCAAGGTGACTGCTGCCGAGGGAGCGCGGATTGACTTCGACTGGTCGGTGAGCGGCGGACGCGTAAACTACGACACGCACGGGGACAGCAAGGCGGGGGCCCCGCGCAGCTTTTATCATGGCTATGGCAAGGACAAGGATGTCGCAGGCGACCGAGGAAGGCTCGTTGCCGCCTTCGACGGTAGCCATGGCTGGTTCTGGCGCAACCGGTCCGGCGCGACCGTGACGGTAACGCTGCGGGCAAAAGGCGGATACACCGCCATCCAGCGTGTCGCATGATGGCGTGGTCGCAAACTGCGTTACGGACGCGGCCCTGACCGCCTATTTCGGACTGTTCGCGGCATCCTTCATCGCCGCGACGCTTCTTCCCGCGCAGTCGGAGCTCTTGCTCGCGGCGTTGGTCGCTGCCGGTCGCCACGATGTCGCCGCGCTGCTGTTGGTCGCGACGCTCGGCAACGTGCTTGGTTCTACTTTCAACTGGGCGCTGGGTCGGTTCCTGTCGGCACGCCGCGACCACCGCTGGTTTCCGGTGCCGCCGCGGGCACTTGCCCGCGCCGAAGGATGGTATGATCGATGGGGGTCCTGGACGCTTCTCCTGTCTTGGGTGCCGATCGTCGGTGATCCGCTGACATTAGCGGCGGGGATATTTAGAACGCCGATAGTGCGCTTTGTCGCGATCGTGACGGTCGCAAAAGCAGCGCGTTATGCTTTCGTAATTGCGGCGGCGATCCAATTTCGCTGAAGCGGGACCAGCATGCTCGGCCGTTCCCTGCTTATCGATCTAATTGCCCCACCATTCTTCTCGCTTTTGGTGATGCTTTGATTTGTCACGAATCATTGCAGGCGCAACATGTTTGCGCCAAAATCGAATTCATAAAGCATGCGTCGTTGCAATTCCATTAGGTAACTCTAAATTAGAAGAGTCTAATGGAGAGTCGTGTTGCAATCTGATCTGTTATCTCAATTCAGTCGACATGCCGCCGAGGCTGTCGGATTGCTCAAGGCGATGGCAAGCGAGCCGCGACTGCTCGTGCTTTGTTATTTGGCTGAAAAGAAAGAAGTTTCGGTTGGCGAATTGGCTGACCAATTGAACCTGAGCCAGTCTGCTTTGTCGCAGCATTTAGCAAAACTTCGCGAAGAAGGGCTGGTTGCTACCCGCAAGGAGGCACAGTCGGTGTTCTATCGCGTGTGTGATCCGAAAGCGGAGCAGATGCTGATATTGTTGCACGATCTTTTCTGTCCCGAGCTTGGTCGCGAACCATTATCGAAACATTTGGGAACTTGAACATGAATGAAGACGTCAATCTTATGCGCGCTGCCGAGCAAGTAGAGACTACTTTGCGGGGAGACCTTAGTGCACCATGCGTAAAGGCGTTTTTCGACGAGCCGACATTTACCGCCAGCTACGTCGTGCACGATCCCGCCACAAAGTCCGCCGCGATCATCGACAGCGTGCTCGACTTCGATCAGGCGTCGGGGCGAACTAGTTTTGCCTCCGCCGATGAAATCATCGACTATGTGAATGCGGAGGCTCTGCAGGTGCTGTGGCTGCTCGAAACCCACGCTCATGCCGATCATCTTTCAGCGGCGCCTTATCTACAGGAAAAGTTAGGCGGGAAACTCGCAATCGGTGCCGAGATTGTGACCGTGCAGCAGGTGTTCGGCAAAATCTTTAATGAAGGCACCCGCTTTGCGCGCGATGGATCGCAGTTCGATGTGCTGCTCGAGGATGGTGACACGCTCATGATCGGCGAAATTGCGCTGATCGCGCTTCACGTGCCGGGCCATACGCCAGCCGACATGGCCTACATCATCGGCGATGCTGTGTTCACGGGCGATACCATGTTTATGCCCGATTATGGCTCGGCACGCGCGGATTTCCCTGGCGGCGATGCGCGCAAGCTTTATGGTTCAGTGCGGCGTTTGATGAATTTGCCCGATAAAACCCGCGTCTTCCTCTGCCATGATTACAAGGCTCCGAACCGCGAAAGCTTCGTCTGGGAAACGACGATGCTCGCCGAACGCACGGCAAACGTGCATTTGCATGAAGGCGTGACCGAGGATGCTTTCGTCGAAATGCGAACGCAGCGCGACGCAACGCTGGGGATGCCAAAACTTATTCTGCCATCGATCCAGGTCAACATGCGTGGCGGCCGGACGCCCGAACCCGACGAGAACGGGGTCAGTTATTTAAAGCTCCCCCTCAACCAGCTTTAGGACGCCCGGCAAATGGAACCTCTCGCCCCCGCCCTAGCCATTGTCGGTGGCCTTTTAATCGGAACAGCCGCCGCGTTGCTCCTTCTCCTCACCGGCCGCATCGCCGGAGTGAGCGGCATGGCAGCAACAGCTTTTGGATTGGAACGAGGGGGTGCACCCCGCTCGCAGGCAGCAGGCTTTATCTTGGGCCTGTCAGTCGGTGCTGCACTGATCGTATTGTTCGTTCGTGCACCTGACATGGTCGTCACGTCGTCGGTTCCGCTCCTGATAGCTGCCGGGCTATTAGTCGGCTTTGGCACCCGGCTGGGCAATGGCTGCACCAGCGGACACGGCGTCTGTGGTATGGCACGCCTGTCGCCCCGGTCCATCGCTGCAACCGCGACGTTCATGATGAGCGCTGCAGCGACCGTGTTCATCATCCGCCATTTGATTGGAAGCTGATATGCGCAACTTTCTGCCCGGGCTGATTGTCGGCATAGTCTTTGGCACAGGCCTCGCGCTTTCTGACATGGTCAATCCTGCACGCGTGCAGGCATTTCTCGATATCGCTGGCGCCTGGGACCCTACGCTTGCGTATGTCATGGGCGCGGCACTGCTTCCGTCGGCAGTCGCCTATCTGCTCCGGCCTCACATGGCGCGACCGCTCCTTGGCAAGCGCTTCTTTGTTCCGGAGGACCGCACACTCGACCGACCGCTTCTGCTCGGCGCAGCGATGTTTGGCATCGCTTGGGGGCTCGTCGGTTTCTGCCCAGGGCCAGCCATTGCTGGACTGGTGCTCGGTGCTTGGCAGCCGTGGCTGTTCGTGGCCGCCATGCTTGGCGGTATGGCGCTGCATCGCCTTTACCTCGCGTCGGGCTCGACGCTGCTGAACGCCAAAGGATGATCGAAATGGAATTTACCCGACTTTCCGAGCGCATGGTGGTCACCCCTCAGTTGCAATCGAAGGACATCGCCGAAGTCGCCGGTGCCGGGTTCGTCGGCCTCATGAATAACCGGCCCGATGGCGAAGAGCCCGGCCAGCTGACCTCAGCGGACCTCGAAGCGCAGGTGAGGCAGCACGGCCTGACGTACTGGCATGTGCCCATCATACCTGGCCAGATTACTGAGACCGATGTGCGCGACTTCGCCGCTGCGCTTCGCACAGTCGAGGGCCCCGTCCTCGCCTTTTGCCGAACGGGGAGCCGCTCCACCGCCCTTTGGAAGGCCGCCGAGGCACTTTCCTGACCCTGCCCCCTTGGATCGCACAGAACATGCTCGACACCATACAATATCTGCTGGGCGCCGGATCGGGCGTGCTGGTGGGCTTCGTCCTCGGTTTGGTCGGCGGCGGCGGCTCGATCCTCGCCGTGCCGCTCATGGTCTATCTGGTCGGCGTCTCAAGCCCGCATGTAGCGATCGGCACGAGCGCGCTGGCGGTGGCCGTCAATGCGCTGACCGGGCTGGTCAACCACATCCGTCAGGGTAATGTAAAATGGCGCTGTTCGCTTGTTTTCGCCGCCGCAGGGGTTGCAGGCGCGTTCGGCGGCTCGAGTGTCGGCAAAGCCTTCGATGGCCAAAGGATGCTGTTCCTGTTCGCAATCGTGATGGTGGTGGTCGGTGTCGTGATGCTGCTCAACCGGAAACGAGAGGGCGATCCTTCGGTCGTTCTTGGCCGTGACAACGCGCCGAAACTAGTCGGCTACGGACTCGGCACCGGCCTGTTTTCAGGATTCTTCGGAATCGGCGGCGGCTTTTTGATCGTGCCGGGGCTCATGGGCGCAACCGGGATGCCCATGATCAAGGCGGTCGGGTCATCGCTCGTGGCAGTGACCGCCTTCGGCCTCGTGACAGCAGCCAACTACGCTTTCTCGGGGCTCATCGACTGGGCGCTTGCCGCGGTCTTTATTTCTGGTGGTATCGTCGGAGGCCTTGCTGGTGCGCATCTTGCAACGAAACTGTCCGGCTCTGGCGATCGGTTGACTGCGGTTTTTGCGGGACTGATTTTTCTGGTCGCAGGATATATGCTTTGGAAAAGTTCCGCGTCATTTTAGCGAGCGCAATGCCCGATCGCGCCGCTGCACCATTGGTGACCACTGCGATCACCGATATCGCGAGACGGCCAAATACCGGCTCTTCAACCACAATGACATCGTCAAGAAAGTGCAGAGATCATCTTGATAACTTTTGCGATCAAAGAACTTGAGATCACTTCGGCGTTATATCTTTCGACGACCAGTGAATGTGCGAGATACGCCATTGGCCAGCAACCTGGCGAAGCAACATCGTTTCGACCGAGCGGCTATTGATGGCGTGCCCCCGATAGACTCCAGCGACGGTCTCGACGCTCGTCACCCAGGCGGCATCGCCTGCGTTTCCGTTGGATCTATCGACGAGGGTGCGCCGAACGGCAGCGCTGTAAGCCGCATCGGCCGCAAGATGGTGACTGGCATATTCGGCACGGCTGCGCTCGATGCCACCAGACTCGAAAATCAACACATCCTCGGCAAGGAGATCGAGCGCGGCGCGCGTGTTACCGCTGGCCAAGGCCGTATGAAATGCGTTGACGGTCGCGACGGGAGTGAGGGTTGTAGCATTGGCTGCCAGAGCGAGGGAAGGCACCGCGGCGCGCGGCTGCTGTGACCCTATATGAGCCGCAGCGGGCAGCGCGATAGCTGCCAAGGCGATAAGTGTGATCTGCGCTGCGTGCCTCTTTGCCAGCTTTAACCGGTAAGTTTGTGTCATTCTTGTCTCCCTCGATAGCTTGTCGACGCTCAATCTATTCCATAACCATTGGCGACAACATCCCGAGGATCGCCACTAACCCGACGACGATGATCCCGAGCGTAAATTCGGTTGCCAAGCTGAGGCGAAGGGCAGCCAGCGCCGCACCTTCACTCTGTTTAGCGCCTGCATTCGTCCCGACGCTGCCTCGGCTGATCCAAGCGTTATGGGCACCAAAGGCGAGCATGCCACCGACAATTGCAATCTTAGCAGCGAGCAACAGGCCGTAGGTGGTCGTCAATGTAACCTGACTATTTTCGAGGCCGAAGATCAGCTGGGCATTGAGAAGTCCCGTGAACGACACGACGGCCACCAACGCGATACCTAACGGGGCGAAGCGGTGCATGATGGTCAACAATGGCAGTGCAGACATCTGCGGGGGCTTGCTGTGTGCGACGACCGTCAGATGAACGAACCAACCGATCGCACCGAGCCACAAGCCTGCTGCGAGCAAGTGAACGCCATTGCCGAGCCGGTGAACCCAGCCAAGGGCGCCTTCGGTTGCCGCCGCATGCCCGCCCCAGCCAAGTGTCACCAGCGCTGACGCGAAGCAAAGGGCGGCTATCGACAACCCACCTGACCCACGCCCGACAATAACCACCACGAACCCTGCAATAAGCAACGCCGTGCGCGCCATGAATGCCCAGCCCATATCGGTGCTCAAAGTCATTGCCTCGATCATGGACCAATCTAGTGCGGCGATCGGTTGACCCATCATCGCGGCGATCGACGCGAGCATGAGGATGATCGCGACGACGGGTGCCAATGTCGCCGCGACGATGGCAACGGTCCGGCCGTTCCGCGCCGGCACCCAGTCAGTATCGCTCAAGCCGACGATGCGGAACCCGGCCCAGCCAAACAGTCCCAATAGTAGTACATATTGGACAAAGCGCAGGGTCGGTTGGAACCAGTCCTCCACTTAAGGTCAGCTTGCGACGAAGTTGACGACGCCCTTCATGCGATGTCCGTCAGCGCCCGCCGCTTGCCACCGTGTTTCGTAAGTGCCCGCGCGCAGCGGCTGCTTCAGCTTTAGGGTCATGGTCTTGTTGCCATTGCTCCACGCTGTGGTGAAATTGCGGATCACCATCTCGCCGTGGTTCGTCATGCCAGGCATGGCCGTCATCACGATGCTTGCAGCAGCGGTCGGCGGCAGTAGGGCTTCGCTGAAGGTCAGTGTGACCACGCGCGGACCCTTGACGGTGGCGCCTTGGGCCGGAGTCGAAGCGACCACCTTGGTGTGTGCGTATGCAGCAGTTGGAAGGGCGAGCGGTGCTGCGAGCAATGCGGCCGCCGCGAGACTAGAAACGAGCTTCATGTTGTTTTCCTTCAGTTCAAAACCAAAACCGTATGCCGACGACGTAGTTAGTGACGCTCGGGTCTTCGCCGGATGCGCGTGCAAAGGTCGCGCTACGTCCCAATTTCCAGCTTTGCTCGACTCCGATATATGGCGCAAATTCGCGGACAATCTCGTAACGCAAGCGCAGCCCGGCTTCCACCTTGTCGAACCCGGCACCGATACCGAGACGCGGAATGTCCTGAGCCGAAAAATTGATCTCGGCCCGTGGCTGAAGAATGAGGCGTTGGGTGATCCGCTGATCGATCTCGGCCTCGACGCGCGCGGTGACGTCACCACGATGCGATAGGAAAAGCGCGGCATCGACCTCATAGAGATAGGGCGCGAGGCCCTGCACGCCGATGACGCCATAAGTCGTGTTCGGCCCCGCCACATCCTGCCGGACACCAGCCTGGAGATCGAAAAAGGGCGTGATTGCCTTGGAATAGAGTGCCTGGAACTCGGCGTCCTCGAGGCGCTCGCCAAACGACCCTTCGCCCTCACTTTTAAACCAGAATCGGCTGGTCGGCGTGCCGTAATAGCCTTGCAGATCCCAGAGGTATCCGTCGCGTCCCCGGCGCACCTGCGTCTCGAACCGGTCGCCCTGAACCCAGAAGACCGGAAAGTCGCCGTGCGTCCGGCGGAGGTCGTCACGTGACCCGCGCATCGCGTCTGCACCCCAGATCGCGTCGGCGGCGCGCGGTGGTCCGCTCCCGGCTTCGGGCGGTGGCGGCGTTTCCATATCGGGGCCGGGGGACACATTGGCGCTTGCGCCTGTAGCACTAGGGTCAATGGTGCTGTGGTCCATGCCGTCCATGCCGTCGACAGTAGCGGCCGCGGGGGCAGGGGATGCTGGCATGGTGTGGCCAGCATGTGGATCGGTTTCCGGTGGCGTCGCAGTCGGCTTGTCAGGCATCATGTGGCCTGCATGTGGATCGGTAGGGACGGGCGCTGGCTTCGGTGCTGGTGCAGGCTTTGGAGCCGGCATCGGCATAGCGTGGCCTTGATGCTGAGCCATTGCAGGGGTCGCAGTCAGAACGGTGCCCAGCAAAGCGGTCGAAATGAACAATCGGATGTTCATGCGCCGCCTTTCGGACCCATGACAGTCACGGTCTGCATCATGCCGCCGTGCATGTGGTACATCAGATGGCAGTGGAAGGCCCAGTCCCCGGGCTCGTTCGCGGTCAGGTCGAAGGTTGCGCTCGCCCCCGGCTGGACAATGACAACGTTCTTGCGT
>JAYTAP010000062.1:0-23090 GCA_043737475.1 Sphingomonas sp. | reverse complement strand
GGCATCGACGAGTTCGCCGAGACGGACACCGAGGAGTTGCGCGCGGCCATCGAGGCTCGCGGCGGGCAGCCGATCGAGGTCATCGAGGGTCCGCTGATGGCCGGCATGAACGTCGTTGGTGATCTGTTCGGTGCCGGCAAGATGTTCCTTCCGCAGGTGGTGAAGTCGGCGCGGGTGATGAAGAAGGCCGTCGCCTACCTGATCCCGTTCATCGAGGAGGGAAAGCACCCTGACGAGGCTGGTCGCAGCAACGGCACCGTCATCATGGCGACGGTGAAGGGAGACGTCCACGACATCGGCAAGAACATCGTCGGCGTCGTGCTGCAGTGCAACGGCTATGAAGTCATCGATCTCGGCGTGATGGTGCCGTGGACGCGCATCCTCGAAGCGGCGAACGAGAATGATGCCGACATCATCGGCCTGTCGGGGCTGATCACGCCGAGTCTGGACGAAATGGTCACGGTTGCCGAGGAAATGCAGCGCGCGGGCATGTCGATGCCGCTGCTGATCGGCGGCGCGACCACTTCGAAAGTTCACACTGCACTGCGTATCGACGAGGCCTATGACGGGCCCGTCATTCACGTTCTCGATGCCAGCCGCGCGGTTGGTGTTGCGACGGCACTGGTTAGCGACACCGGCCGCGATGCCTATGTCAAAACCTTCGCCGATGACTATGCGCACGTCCGCGAAGTCCGCGCGAGCAAAGGGCAGAATGCGCTGATCGTCATCGAAGACGCGCGCGCCAATGCCTTCGCCTATGACGCGCACCTGAAACCGCCGCCGCCCGAACAGCCGGGGTTGCATGTCTTCGATGCATGGGACTTGGCCGACCTCGCCGACGTCATCGACTGGACGCCGTTTTTCCGCGCATGGGAGCTGCACGGCAATCATCCTGCGATCCTGACGGACAATGTCGTCGGCGAAGCCGCGCAAAATCTGTGGGCCGATGCGCAGGCAATGCTTAAACAGCTGATCGACGAAAAATGGCTGACCGCGCGCGGTGTCACCGGCCTATGGCCGTGCCGCCGTGACGGAGACGATGTCATCGTCCACATGGTCGAAACCGAAGAGCATATCCGTCTGCCGTTCCTACGCCAGCAGATCGCCAAACGCGGCGACCGACCCAACATGTGCCTTGCCGATTTCATCGACCATGACGGCGACTGGATCGGCGGCTTTGCGATCGGCATTCACGGGATCGAACCGCACCTCGCGCGCTTTCAGGCCGACAAGGACGATTATTCGGACATTCTCCTGAAGGCGCTCGCCGACCGGTTTGCCGAAGCTTTCGCCGAACGGCTGCACCAGCATGTCCGCACCACCATCTGGGGCTATGCGCCCGGCGAGCAGCTTACGACCGAGGCGCTCATCAAGGAGGAATACCGCGGCATCCGGCCGGCACCGGGCTATCCCGCCTGCCCCGACCACAGTTTGAAGCCGATGCTGTTCAACATGCTCGACGCGCCCGCAAATACGGGCCTTACGTTGACTGAATCATTTGCAATGCTGCCGACGGCTGCCGTTTCAGGCTTCTACTTCGGGCATCCGCAAGCCGAATATTTCGGTGTCGCACGCGTGGGCGAGGATCAACTTGCTGACTACACCAAGCGGCGCGGTGTCGATCCCGACACCGCGCGCAGATGGTTGCAACCTAATCTGGATTAGGCGTAAGTAACGGTTGTCTTGCGGCGACGATAGCGCAGTGCACCACCAGCAGCGCCGAACCCGACGATCATCATTGTCCACGTGCCGGTTTCAGGGACCGCGCCCATCCGTGCGGTCAGCATGACGTTGGAAACGCCCCATGCCTCGTCGCCCGTACCCTGCCCGCCGCCATTTGCCGGTCCCGGACTTGTGTAGGAGAACACAAAGCTGTTTGCGCCAGCCAACAGCGACAGCGGCATGGCGATTTGCAGCTGGCCGCCATTGAAAAAGCCTGCACTGCCGCCCGTGATCGTTGCACCATTGGGGTCGGCAAATACGACATTCATGCCGCCACCGCCCAAGTCGAACGACAGGTTCAAAAGCTGAAGACCGTTTACGGTCAGGTCAAAATTGTCCTGGTAACTGTTGACACCATCCAGCGAGGCAAAGCCGTCAAGATTGAATGACAGAAACCCGCTTTGCACAACGGGCGAATTCGCAACGAACGATATCGATCCCGGTGTTGCAATCGGACCCGAAAGCAGCGGGTTGGAATAAAGCGTAGCAGCGTGAGCAGGCAAAGCTGCGGCAGCGGCTACGATGGCGATGGCAGTAAGATACTTCATGATATTTCCCCGTTTCTCAGACACAAGACCGTTGTTGACCGATCGGCTACAAGACGGTGGACGGTTTATGAAGGTGAATTGAAGGTTAACAATTCATCGTTTCAAAACGGCACGGAAAGCTGCCTTTAAAATCGCCTGATTTTTCGCTGTCCTGCAAGTGCTCGTTGTGCCAGCCTTTCGGGGGGGCAAACGGCTCGCAACTTTGCGGGCTTAAATTCACACAGAGGATGCGAACCGAGTGACTTTAGTGAAGCTAAGCGCGCTTTTTTGGCTGTTTTTCGTCATGGCCGAGTCGGCATTGGCGGCAAACGGCGAACCGTTTCGCGTGGCCGAAACCGGTCGATCCTATGCGCGCCTCGATGATGCCTTCAACGCGATTGGCAAAGGCGAAGGCACTGTCATCGTCGCGCCCGGCACGTATAAGGATTGCGCGATATTCGGCGGGCAGAAAATCACGCTCCACGCCGCGACGCCGTCGACGGCCATATTTGACGGGGGTGCCTGCGCAGGCAAAGCGACGCTGGTTTTCAATGGCATGAACGCGGTCGTCGACGGCATCGTGTTCCAGAATGTTGCGGTGCGCGACGGCAATGGCGCGGGTATCCGGCTCGAATGGGGCAATCTGCTGGTCACGCGATCGACCTTCCGCAATTCGCAGCAGGGCATTCTGACCGGTCCCTATGAAGCGGGAACGATCACCATCGAACGCTCCACGTTTTCGGGCCTCGGCGGATGCCCACCCGAAGGATGCGCGCATTCGATCTACGTCGGCGGCTATGGCAAGCTCGTCGTCTCGCGCTGCCGTTTCGAAAAAGGGACTGGCGGGCATTATGTCAAAAGCCGCGCCGCTGTGAACGAAATCATCGATTCGAGTTTCGATGACACCGGCGGGCACGACACCAATTACATGATCGACTTGCCTGCAGGGTCCGTCGGCGTCATCGCCCGCAACGAATTCATTCAGGGCAAAGGCAAGGAAAATCACAGCGCGCTGATTGCGGTTGCGGCCGAAGCGCGCGACAATTCGTCCGCGGGGTTGCGCATCGAAAGCAACACCGCATCGCTCGCGCCCGGTGCACCGCTCAATCCTGTATTCGTCGCAAACTGGAGTCGCGACCGCCTTGCGATCGGCTCCAACAAACTCGGCCCCGGCATCCGCCCGTTCGAAACGCGTTAGTCTATTCGTTCGCGATCAGTTTCAGGCCGCCTGCGTCTTCGCGCGTCAGTCTTTTCACGCGCCCCTCGACTTGCGCACCGGTTTCCACGCTCACTGAGTCATAGCTCAGGTCGCCGACGATCCGCGCGCTTGCTTCGATGGTCAGCACTTTGGCCGAAACCGTGCCTGTGACCGATCCGGCAATTTTGGCATCATCAGCGGTGATGTTGCCGTTGACCTGCCCCGCATTGCCGATGATCAGCGACGCACAATTCACATCGCCATCGACGCGCCCGTCGATGTGCAGATTTCCCTGCCCGCCGATGTTGCCCGTTATTGTGACTTCGGACCCGAGAAAGCTCATCGTCCCGCTGCCGTTGCGCACAACATGCCGTTGTTCGTTCTTGTTAAACATCAGTCGACTCCACCCGCCGTCGCGCGACGTTTCAGCAAATCCTGCGCGAGCGCAAGCCCGCCTGCCACGCCTGCACGGTCGGCCAGCAACGGCGGCACCACGAAATTATGCGGGATATCGACATAATTGCCCAGCCAGTGCTGCAACCGCAAGGTCACTTCGGTGTGAAATCCTGGCGTCTTGGCAACACCGCCACCGACGACGATGCGGTGGGGCGACAGTGTCAGGACCAGATTTGCCAACCCTTGCCCCAGCGCATCCATGACCAGAACACGACCCGCATCACCCGGCTGCGTGTGGCTGAGCGAATGACCCAGCCGTGCATGAATCGCTGGCCCCGAGACCAAACCCTCGAAGCAATCGCCGTGGAAAGGACATACGCCTGCAAAACCATCGCCCGCTGTTCGCTTTAACCGAATATGTCCCATTTCGGGATGGACGCGGCCATGCAGCGGTACGCCATTGATCACCACGCCTCCGCCGAGGCCGGTTCCAACCGTGAGGTACAGCCCGACACCGCATCCCTGCAATGCCCCCCAGCGATATTCGCCCAATGCCGCCCCGTTGACGTCTGTGTCGAACGCAACAGGAACACCGGTCGCCGCCGTGATGGCTGTCGCAACCGGCGTATTCGACCAGCCGGCCTTTGTCGTTGCCGTAATTGAACCCCAATCGCGCGCGGTTATGTCGAGACAAACCGGCCCGAAGCATGCGATGCCGACAGCTTGAAACCCGCTGTGCGCCGACAAGAAGTCGATTGCAGCGCTGATCGTGCTTGCAGGATCGGTGGTCGGAATAACCGCCTCGGCGCGCAGGTCATCCGGCCCGGTGCCGACCGCCAGATTGATTTTCGTGCCGCCCAGTTCGATCGCGGCAACCAAAGGCATGGTCATGCGGCCATCCTCGACGGAGAAAGAAGCGCTTTATACAGCCCGAAAAGCTCGTCAAAATGAGCCTCCATCGTGCGAACGCCCGGCGCGTCGGCAACCGCACGAGCCCTCGCCTGCGCTCCGCCGGTTTCGACAAATGCCGTTATGGCTTCGGCAGCGCTGGCCGCATCGCCCGAGACATAAGTCCATCCGCCCGCCAAGCGCGCCTGGTCAGCAGCCCCACCACCGTCAGGCGTTATCAGCGGCAGGCCGGATGCGCGCGCTTCGGACGCGACCATGCAAAAGGTTTCAGCCTCGCAGCCGTGGATGAGCGCATCGGCACTGGCAAGAATCCGCGCCAGTTCGAGGCGATCCGATATGGGTGATAACAGCTGGATATGCGGATTCTCGGCTGCTGCTTTGGCCACGCGCGACTGATCGCGTCCATCACCGATCAGGACCAATCCGATCGGCGCATTGATCCCCGCGGCCGTCACGGCTTCGACGACCATCGGCCAGCGCTTCTCGGGCGCATGGCGCCCTGCTGCGACCAGCAGTGTGGCATCGCGCGTAAGTTCGCAGCGCGCCAGAAGCCGCGCTCGCAGCCCCTCGTCGCGCAATGCTGGCGAAAAGACTTTGTCGGCAACGCCCATCGGATTTGTGACAACGTTGGACATGCCACCTTCGATCAGCCGGTCGGACAAACTTTGCCCGGCTGTCACTGTCACGGCAAATTGCTTGTCGAGCCGCAAGAGATGACGCCAAAACCATCCGAACTGCTTGTCGATGGTTTCGCGCGTCGCAATGCCGCCGAACCAGCGATAGGCATAAGCGGATAACGGATCGGCGTGCATGATCAGCGAGCGCGGTGCATCGCCGGGCCATTCGCCGACGAGCCGGGCACTGCGCCACGGCGACGATGCTTCGATAATATCGGGGCGTTCGGCATCGAGCGTCGCATGCAACGCAAGTTCGTCGCGGAAATAATGATATTTTCGGTCGAGCGGAAACTTAGGCTGCTCGATAAAAACGATCCGCGCGCCCGGCCCCCGCTCTTCGGTTCGATTTTCCGGTCCGGGGGCTATCACGACAATTTCGTGGCCCGCTGCCGGCCCGGCAATCAGCTTGCGGTCGATATAAGTCTTAACCCCGCCACCATGTGGGGAATAGAAAGCGCAAACGTCGACAATCTTCATGCCCGCTATTTAATCGGGCCGAACGACATAAGTCCACGCCGATACATCATCCGCACATTGACCGGCGTAATGCCGTTCCCGGCGACGACGCGGCCGACCGCGATCTTGGGCTTGAACGGCCCCAGACTTTTGGGATTGCTGCCAAAGCCAACTCCATCGATCGAAAGGCCGAATTTGCGATTGCCGTCGCGGTCATGCAGAAGCGACAAGCCATATGTGCCTGCCGACGGGGCACGGATGCACATCTGCACATTTCCAGCTGCGGGCACGTCGATGACCACCCGGCGAAAGGTCTTGCCTGCGTTGATCAGGACATTGTCGTCGGCAAGGAAATCCTGATCATTGGCAGGATAAAGCTCGGCCTTCATCGTGCCGCCGCGATCTTTGAGCCCGGTCACATTGATCATGAGCGCGGGACCGATTTCATCTGCGCGGCATCGCCCTTCGGCCAGCCCCAGCGATGGCGACGACGGCAGGTTTGCACCTGTCAGCGCAAGGATCAGCAGAGACACAGCAAAAGTTTTCATTCGTTCTTGTCCGTCGAAAAAACATCACCCAGCATCAAGACCAGCCCCAGCCCGACATGCGTTGCCAGAATAAGGCTTGCCATCATGGTCATCAAGGCGGGGATCTCTGCGTCGTGGCCGATTAAAAACACTGCAAGCCCGGCAAAGACAAAATCCTTGTTCGACACAAACGGCAAGCGCCCGATGAGCATCGATGCCACCGACAGCACCACCCACCAGACCAGCGCTATTTCTGGCAGTGCGAGATGCCAGCACAATCCAGTCAGCACCAGACCGAAGATGATCCGGATGAGATGGACGCCCGACGTGTACCAAAGGTCCGCTTTCGGGAGACTGAACAGACGCGGCCCGAACAGCAGGATTACGGCGGTTGACCCGACAAGGAACGCCACTGAATACCAGATCACGTTCGACGGAATGCCCATTGTCGTCTGCGTCACGAGTGGCCAGGCTATGAAAACCGAAATCAGCGTGACGACGTTGCCCATTACCGCCGACAGGATGGCAACGTCCTTGACCGCCCCGAACGGGGACCCGACGATATCGGCCCGCTTGCGCGCCCAGTCGTAAAAATACAGTTCGCCGACATAGCCGAACAAGAGCGCATTGCCGATTTGCTTGCGAACCAATGGAATGACGCCCGAAAACGGGATTTTCCACAGCCGCCGGAATATCACCCAGTCTGCCAGGGTCCCGAAAAAATAGTTGGCCGCAAACGCAATCCAGAACAGCGGCGACGTCGGGACGATCGACCAGACATATGCGAGATCAAGCTGGCGAAGCTGGAGGAAGACCGCAATAAGCACGGCCAGCGAAATACCCCGCCCGAGATATTTCATCAGGCCGCCGTTGCGCGTCGCCAATGCTTTTGGATCGGCAGGCATTGCCGTTGCGGTGCCATTGCCGTTGGTGTCGGATATTCCGGTGTGCGTCGTCCCAGGGCCGTCTCCGGAAAGGGTGTCATTTGGGTTCATGGCGCATCCGGGCGAGGTCATGCCGATGAACGCGCTGTGACACAAGACGCTGTGACACAAGGCGCTGCACGAGATGCACCGGCCATCCTAAATACAGCCACCAAAAACTTCCCGGCCCGTTCAACGGCGCAAAGGTTTGGTAAAACCAGCCCGTTGCCAGTAATTCCGGCCTGTCCGACCTGATGTCGGCGATGCATTTTCGCCGGAGAACGATCCGTTCCTGATGCGCCGTAAGGCCGTTCGAGTAAGTTCGCTCGTCACTGGTAACGGGGCGGTGATGCCCCGCCGAAAATGCATCGATCAGCGCAACGCGGTCCATGCCCGTGGTCTTGCAGACCATCGGCATGACGAACTGATCAATACCATAAGACGAGACCGATCCTTCAAAATACGGTCCTGCAGCCATGAAAAGCGCTCGTCGGTAAAAGGGCATCATCACTTCGACCCACGGCATGGCCCGCATCTCACTGCCCCGTCGCGCCACGAAGCGCGCATGGTTCACGAAGCTGTCAGGCGTCAACGACAACGAGAAGCTGTCGAGACCCGCTCCGGTCGCAAGAGCGATTGCCTTATTGAGCGATGAGACACGAACCGCAATGTCATCATCGATCAACGCGACATAGTCATAGGCTTCTGTCGAGTGATCCAGATAATTTTTGAACGCTGCGAAAATCTGCCCCTTGCACTCGGTTTTCAGGGAAATTCGATGATTAATCGGCAATTTTGCCGAAGGGGTCGCTGACCCGCCGCTGTAATCGAACAGCAGGATGTCGAATTCGGGCACGGCGTCGGGTTCGATCTGATCGAGCGGCAATGAGCGGCCGTTCCAGCTGATCAGGATTAACGGGCGGCCCACGGGGATGTCGGCCTAACCGGCCAGCAGGACAACGATGCCGGCATCGGGCATTGCATCCCCATGGACCAATGCCATGAACGCCCCTGCGCCGGCGGCCAGCCCCTCGACAGGCGCGATCCGCACGAATTTTTCGGCATCGTCGGCAAAGTTCCCCCAGCTTTCCGCGACTGCATGGCCAAAGCCATCGCTGCCCAATTCCGAACGCATAGTGGCAATATGCGCAGGCGCGAAAAACAATAGGGGCTTGGGCCCGGGCATTTCCCCCGCCCCGCCGCGGCTGTCCCAGTGTGTCAGCCCCACCAAACAGGAATATCTGAGACTATCGCCCAGCGCTTCATGAACAGCGCGCAGCACTGCGCCGTTCCCGGCAAAATCGACCAAGACCGCATTCGCGCCAGCCAGGGCTGCAATGCCGTCATAGGGAAGCACACGATCGAACAGACCCGTCCCCCGGACGAAAGCCATGTGGCCCGGCGACGTCAGCCCGATCCGCGAGATTTCGGGCGATTGCGCCTTGGCGACATGCGCGAGCGCCAGCGCGGTTTTGGACGATGCACTCGTCATCACCAGCGTGTTCGCCCCAAGCCAGTTCTGCCCGGCAAACATGGCGTGGATCAACCAGCTGGTCATGAACAACGGCTCGAAGACCGCGCGCACATCTTCTCGGTCGGCGTGGTGCCCGGGGTCCGCTGCCAACCGCCGATATTGATTGTAGACGGCAGCGAGATGCTGGCGATGCGGGGCGGTATCCACGAAACTGCCGGGCTTTATTGCGCCGGGCCGCACCACCAGATGCGACGCCATCGGGAGGTAACCGTAAATGCGCTCGCCGACGTCAAACCCTTCGACGTTTGTTGCGACAACATTGGCATGACCCCAGACCGGAACGATCCCAAAACCTTCGGGCGCCGGAAAGAAATCCCAATAGTCCATTGTGTCGCCCATCGCGGCGTAAGTTACATTGTTCGCGGTCACGGCGAACTGTTCGACCGCAAGGAGTATTTCGCCGGGTCCGATGTCCGGCACCGGACTATCGCGGACGTCGCAGTCGCTGATCGCGTCGCGACGGATGAGAACGTGAGTCATGCGCCTTCCTCCCGGCGCATCGGTATCACCGCGCCGCGTGCCTGCCCAGCCATGGCCGCATCTGCTCACTGCACCGGTGGCAGAGCGCGAATCAGCAATGTTGTCAGGAAATGATCGTATCGCCGCCGTCGCGGCCGACCATCAAGACAGCGATTGCATCAAACAGCGACTGCATAGAAACCGGCTTGAACAGCACTTCATCGGCACCTGCAGCGATACATTTTTCGCGAAGACCCGCTGCTGCATCCGCAGTCAGCACGATTATGGGCAACCGGCCTTTGGCATCGGCGCGTTGCCGGATGGCACCGATGGCTGAAAGCCCATCCATCCCCGGCATGCGCAAATCCATAAGGATCAGATCGTAATTCGCGGCGTCAATCATCCGCAGCCCTTCCTGCGCGCCGTCGGCTTCGTCCATCAGAACACCGGCAACGTTGAGCATGTCTTTCACGACACGCCGGTTCATTGCGTCATCTTCGACAAACAGCAGTTTCACGAGGCCATCGCCATGGGCGCATTCGCCTCTGCAAAAACATCGAGAAGTGCCGTTTTCGTCAACGGCTTCGCCAGCGCCACTGCAGCCCGTTCGCGGACATCGCTGGGCAAGGGAACTGTCCCTTCGACCACGAGGATCGGGAGATCAGTGGCCGCAAAAAGGCGGTCAAAATCATCGACCGACTGTGCATCTGCAACGATCCAGTCAACCCTCTCGAGGGCAAGATAGCTGCAGGCCTCGGCGACATCGCTCACGAAAGCGATAATTTCGAACCGCGCCATCAGGATCGCACGCATCATGCCACGGATAAGCGGATTATGTTCGATGACCAGAACGACTCTCGACGTTTCGTTGCTCTGCGATTGCAGCGCCGTAAAAGCTGTCGGCACAACGAATGGCAAATCCAATGTGAATGTCGAACCGAAACCCGCTTCGCTGTCCACTGAAATATCCCCGCCCATCGCACGTGCCAGATTGCGGCAGATTGCGAGGCCAAGCCCCGTTCCGCCATATTTACGCGTTGTGCCACCATCGACTTGCTGGAACAGTTCAAAGATAGTCTCATGCCACTCAGGCGCAATGCCGATACCCGAATCATGCACCGAAATCTGGATGCGCTGCCCCTTGCCGCCGTCAGCAACACACACGGAAAGCGCGATCGTACCATGCTCGGTGAATTTCATGGCGTTGGACAAGAGATTGAAAATAATTTGACGGATTCGCCCCGAATCGCCTTCGATAATCTCAGGGCATTCATCGAGGGCGAGCGACAGGCTTATGCCTGCGGCTTCGGCCTGTAACCGCCAGACTTGCGCCACCTGCTGCAACGTCGTTTTCAGATCAACCGTGCCCGTCCCGACCGCCAGCTTGCCAGTTTCCATCTTTGCGACGTCAAGAATATCGTCGACCAGCGTGCGCATCGCTTCACCCGCATCATGCACGATCCCGATACGATCCCGCAACGTCGTGCCGAGCGTGCGGTCGGCCAGCATCACCTGCGTCATGCCGAGAATCCCATTGAGCGGTGTCCGGATTTCATGGCTGGTTGTAGCGAGGAATTCCATTTTAGCGGCTATCGCCTTTTCAAGATCACGATTGGTCCGGACAAGCAACAGCTTGGCCGCCCTCTCCCTGTTACGGCTTCGCGTAATTAGAATTAAGCCCGCGCTAAGCAAAAGCAAGGCCAGCGCACCGCCGGCGATGACCGCGATCAGGAAATTGCGCTGAAGTTCTAGTTCTTTGGCCTTCATCTGCGCGATTCGCGTATTCTGATTGGCAAAATCAAAGCGCGCCGCCATAAGTGCGGCGCTGTTGGTTGCCGTGAGTCTAGCGGTGGCCTGATCCATTCGCCAGACGGCTTCAAGCTGACCAAGCGCGTCATGCTCGCGACCTGACGCGCGGTAAATCTCGTAAGCGGCAACATGCGCTTCACGATAAGACGAATCGCTGGTTTTAGGGTCAACGCCAGCCAAAGCACGCCGGATGGCACGCGTTGCCGCCTGAACATTCTTGTCTGCGAGCAAAATTTGCGCGCTCATCCGCCACAAACGCCACGCTTCGTCTTCGACATCATCCGCCTGCATTGATGCGAACGCCTGAGCAACGGTTGCCGAGGCTTCCACAAAACGACGTTGTGCAATCTGTGCCTGCGCAATATTACTGAGAATGCGCGTAGCATATTTGTCGCTGCCAATCTGCCGTGCCACGTCGAGCGCGCGCGTAAATTCGACTTCGGCCTCACGCGGTTTGGACATGAACAAATATGCCATTCCACGATTATTGTGAGATGACAGCGACATCAGCGGGTCTCCGCCATACTCCTCAGCTGACTGGGCGTAATATTTGATCGCATTTTCACCATCGCCGCCATCGACATAGAGCTTCGCAATACTTTGCAGCGCCAATGCCTGCGAACGTTTTTCGCCTGCAGCACGAAATATACCATAGGCTTTCTGAAACGCGCCAAGGGCACCCTGCACGTCATTGCGATATTGCCGGATTCGACCATTCGACAATGTAAGCTCGCCGACGACTTTTGGCGGAAGGTCGCTCGTAGCGCCGCGCGCAAAAGCACGTTTGACAACCATTTCGGCTTCATCAATCCGGCGGAGACCGATGAGCGCTCTGCTGATAAGAGCATCAGCTTCAGACAACAGCGAATCGCGCTCGAGCCCTGCGATCATCCGCTGCGCGAGCAACGCTGATTTCTCTGCAGAAGAAATCGCAGTTTCGGGACTGACGTTCAACTGATCGCGCGCAAGGTTTATCAAAGTCTGGACTTTCGCAGCTTCGGCGCTCGGTGCTGCCTGTGCTGGTAGGACTGCCATGGTGCACATGGCCAGAACAAAAAGTTGAATAATCAGCCGGCGAGTCGGTTGGAACTGCCGCGAGATCACAGCGCGGATCCGTTGCTTCATGCCCGATTCCAAAAGCTCGCGGGCCGATGCACGGTCGGTTCGACGCTCGTTTGCAAAGCTTCAAAGCGATAATCGTTAAGGTATGCTTGGAATGCGCAAAGTTCGAGCGGTGGGCTGATCAGATACCCTTGCACCATCTCACAGCCCATGACCGTGAGCAAAGCCAATGCGGCAGGCGTTTCAACGCCCTCCGCAGTCACTTCCATGTCAAGCGCATGTGCAAGGTCGATCGTCGACCGGACGATCAGCGGGTCACGATGGCTGCTCGTCAGGTGCGTGATGAACATCTTGTCGATTTTGAGCTCAGTCGCCGGTAATCGCTTCAAATAGGAAAGCGACGACAGTCCTGATCCATAATCGTCGATGGCCAGCGTGATCCCTATCGCTGCACAACGTTCGAGATTGGCGATGGCAATATCGGGATCGCGAATGACGGCTGTCTCAGTAATCTCAAAGCCAATCTCGGCATTGCTTTCATCGATTAATGCGCAGGCGGCATCGATAAATATGCGATCCGTAAGCAGAACGCCGGATATGTTGATGAAGATGCGCAGCGAATGGCCCGCGCTTGCCAGGTTTTTTTGATCGGCAATCACCTGACGCAGCGTCCAAAGCGTAATCACGCGCATCTCGCCGGTTTCGTCAGCAAGGCCGATAAAAGCATCCGGCATAACGAGCCCAAGCAAAGGATGGCGCCACCGGATCAGCGCTTCTGCACTCGATACCGCACGCTGCCGAACATGGACTTTAGGCTGGTAGACTACAAACAGCTCGCCGCGCGGAACAGCAAGCGCCAAATCGCCGGCAAGATTGATTTGAGCTTTTGGCCGCCCAGATGAATCGGCTCTCGCCAGCAGATCATGCCCGCGCAGCTTCGCATCAGCCAGCGCCTGCTCGGCTCGCTCAAGGGCATCGATCTCATCGCTGCCAAGCGCACAGCCCGCAATATGTTCAAATTGCGACCAATCTGACCCCCGCATTTCAGCACCGAAATCGATCGTTGCGAGCGCTGCAAAATCTCGTTCGAGGTCGCTGACAGTGACGGCATCGTAAACGAGGCAAACGGTATCCCACGAAAACTGGCTGATCTGGCCCCCGCAACTGAGCGATTTCGCGGCGCTGACAAACGACAGAAATGTCGTAGCCCAGCGTTCAAACCCCAACGCGCGCCGAAGCGCACTTGCGTTCACGATCTCGATCAGGAGCACGGCGGTGCTTGTCGGGTGACCTCCGTCGTTTGCTGCGCGTGTTACGCCCGAAAGCGCTGGGCGCAGTCTCGGCGCAATCACAGGTGATCGGGAATCCGATGTCATGTTTCCGGTTTACCCGGTTAACCGTCAAGGAAGGCTTAAACTGCGCTAGCCTGCCGCGGGGCGCGAGATCAGGATGTCGCTGCGAAATCAACAGTTAATTGTGTTGAAGTAACCCTAATATCGCGTTAACTTAAATCGTTAAGTGGAGGGTTTTAGCCATGATTATGTCTATCGTAATGGAAAGCGTATTGGGTATTCTGGGACCGGGCTCGCCCAAAGGCGGGTCGTCGATCGATCCCAACTGAGGCGTTCGTTGGGGAGCGGCGCGCGCCAACGGTATCAAAGTCTTTTATACGGAATATTATAGAAAGTGCGGCGCGCCAGCCGCACTTTTTTTATGCCTGTTTCCAGTAATTTATAGAGATTTATGAGCGAACGTGCGATCGATCAGCATGTCGCGATGGCCGTCGGTCCGGCCGTTCAAAACAACCCCATTCATGTGCTTTGCCCACTGATCGAAGACGGCAAGCCGAGCCCTTTTCTGGGATCCTCGCAGCCCATCAAGCGCAAGTCTTCGCCGACAGGGCTGTGACCGAATCGATTCGCAAAACGCGCAAATCGCGTGAAGCCGACCAATGATTTGGATGTTATGTTGTACATGACTGCCCACATAGAGCGGAAGACCGACCGAAAGACGACGGTCACCAATTTTGGCGCCGGGTCATCGAAGTCGGCCATAATTTGGTATCCTGTGCACGCCGCCATTCCGCGCGCACGATGTCGGCGGTCTCCCCGATCGAAGACGATTAATGACAGCAACGGCGGTTCACCGGACTCTTCCCACTGCCTCAAGTGGTTTTCGACTTCAGCGCACATCAGCGAATGAGATGAAAAACGCCAGACAGTGCATTGCGAGCGACGTTACTTTGCGCGACGTAGAGCATGACCGCGCACACGTCCTCCAGCAGCAGCGGACCGTGGCCCTCCTGCAAACCAAAGAGCATGAACTTTTCGTGCCGACGAACCACCACACAATATCCGCCAGTTCTGCAATCCGGAAGTTCATGATATGAACTTCTTATATTCATGGTACGTTCCTGTGCGTCGATGATGTGAGGGCCTCGGTTAAGCCTTTTGCATCGCAAAAGACTTGACCGAAGCGCAGCGTAATCGTCGTATTCGGAGCTTGCGAACGGCTTCGCACTGCTGTATTGCTATAACAATACAGCGACGCACTCGACGGGGATCGAACGCATGAGTTTTCGCAATATTTCGGCGTGGGCGATCCGCAATCCCGTGGCGCCGATTGTCCTGTTCATCGCTCTGACGCTTGCGGGCGTTCTCAGCTTCGTCCGGATGCAGGTCAACAACAACCCCGACGTCAGCTTTCCGGCGGCTCAGATTACAGTCGTTCAGCCGGGCGCCGCGCCGCCCGAACTCGAAACCCAGGTCACGCAGAAAGTGGAAGCTGCGATCCGCGGCGTGAACGGCGTCGATGCCATCACCAGCTGGATTACCGAGGGCACGTCGAACACCAGTGTTCAGTTCACGATCGGCACACCCGTCGATCGCGCGGTCAACGACGTTCGCGATGCGCTTGCCAATATCCGCGGCGACCTGCCCGATGGCATTCTCGAGCCGCAGATCCAGCGCGCCGACATCGACGGTGGCCCCATTGCCTATTACTCCGCCGAAGCGGTCGACATGACGCTCGAGGAACTCAGCTGGTACGTCGATAATAACGTCGCCAAGCGCCTGCTTTCGGTGCCCGGCATGGCGAGCGTCCAGCGATCAGGCGGCGTCAGCCGTGAAATTCGCGTCGTTCTCGATCCCATGCGGATGCAGGCGCAAGGCGTAACCGCTGCGCAAGTCAATGCACAGCTGCGTTCGATCAATGTCAACGCCGCCGGTGGCCGCGCCGAAATTGCCGGATCCGAACAATCGGTCCGCGTCCTCGGCAATGCCGAATCGGCTTTTGCCCTGTCCGAAACGATGGTGTCGGTCGACGGACGATCGATCAAACTCGGCGACATCGCCACGGTCCGCGATTTGTATGCCGAACAGCGCAGCATCTCCAAAATGAACGGGCGGCAAGTGCTCAGCTTCTCGATGGCCAAGGCCAAGGGCTCGTCCGACGTGACGGTCTACGACGGCGGCGTCGCGATGCTGAAAAAAATGGAAGCCGAGAATCCGAAGGTTAAGTTCACGCAGCTTTTTACCAGTGTGGACTACACCAAGGATCAATATCACTCGGCGATCAACGCGATGTGGGAAGGCGCGGTGCTTGCCGTTCTGGTCGTTTTTCTGTTCCTGCGCGATTGGCGTGCAACCGCGATTTCGGCCATCGCCATCCCGCTGTCGGCGATTCCCGCTTTCTGGTTCATGGACATGATGGGTTTCACGCTCAATTCGCTGAGCCTGCTCGCGCTCAGTCTTGTTGCAGGTGTCCTCGTCGATGACGCGATTGTCGAGATCGAGAATATCGTGCGCCACATGCGGATGGGCAAAACCGCCTATCAGGCTTCGATCGATGCCGCCGACGAGATTGGCCTAGCCGTGCTTGCGACGACCATGGCGATTGTCGCTGTGTTCTTACCCGTCGGTCTCATGCCCGGCCTTACTGGACAATTCTTCAAGCAGTTTGGGCTTACGGTCGTTGTTGCCGTGCTGATCAGCCTTGCCGTTGCACGTCTGATCACGCCGATGGCCGCTGCCTATTTCCTGAAAAGCCACGGACCCGCTGCCCACGGCGACAATTGGATGATGCGCAAATATGTCGCGATGCTCGACTGGTCGCTGGACAATGCCAAAGCGCTGGCGTTCAAGGCCCGCACGACTGGCTTCAAGCGCCACCTTGCCTTCGCCCTCGATCATCGGTTCTGGATTGTCGGCATGGGTGTCGTGTCGTTCCTACTAACGATTGTTGCCTTCAGCCAGATCCAGTTCGTGTTCCAGCCGACGATTAATACGAATTACAGCCAGGTGCGCATCGAAATGGTGCCGGGGTCTACGCTGAAGCAAACCGAAAAGGTCGTCGACGACGTGTCGGCGATTCTCGGCAAATCCCCCGAAGTGGCGGCGGCTTTCGGCGAAGTGAATATCGGTGAAGCCAATATCTACATCACGCTGAACAAGGAACGGACGCGCACAAGCATCGAATTCGAACGTGATCTGGCGAGCAAGCTTCGCGAGGTTCCCGACGCGCGCGTGACGTTCCAGAGCCAGGGTGGCGGCCTCGGTCGCGACGTGACTGTCATGCTTGCCGGCAGCGATCCCGATCTGGTCACGCGGACGGCGAACAAGATCGTCGACGAAATGAAGTCGCTCCCGCAAATCCGCGCGCCACGTATCAATGGCGACGTGCCCCGTCCTGAAATAACGATCACGCCCCGCTTGGCCGTTGCAGCGGACCTCGGCGTGTCAACCCAAGCACTCAGCCAGACAATCCGCATCGCAACCCAAGGCGAGATCGACCAAAATGCGGCAAAGTTCTCGCTCTCGGATCGCCAGATTCCGATCCGCGTGATGCTCGACCAGACCGCGCGATCGAGCCTGGCGACACTGGAAAATCTGCCGGTCCCGACGTCATCGGGCGGCACGGTGCCGCTGAAAGTCGTTGCCGACATCGGCTTTGGTGCGGGGCCTTCGATCCTGCGTCGCTATAACCAGAATCGACGCCTTGCCATCGGTGCAGACTATGCGCCCGGCGTCATTACCGCATCGAAGGAAATCGACGCATTGCCGACCATGAAAGCGCTGCCGACCGGCGTCGAGCGCGTGTCTTTCGGCGATGACAAGCTCATCGGTGAACTCGTGTTCAACTTTGCGGTTGCGGTGATCTCGGGGACGTTGCTGGTCTTTGCGGTCCTCGTCCTGCTGTATCGGCGCGTCATGCCGCCGTTCATCAACATGGGGTCGCTTGCGCTTGCACCTCTGGGCGGGGCGATTGCGCTGCTGATCACCGGCAATCCAGTGTCGATGCCGGTGATGATCGGGCTGCTTATGCTGCTGGGGATCGTTGCCAAAAACTCGATCCTGCTTGTCGATTTCGCGCTCGAGGAAATGAACAAGGGCGTCGACAAGCGCACTGCGATCCTCGATTCAGGGCACAAGCGCGCGCAGCCGATCGTCATGACGACCGTTGCCATGGTCGCTGGCATGCTGCCGATCGCACTGGCGCTGGGCGGCGACGGCAGCTGGCGCGCGCCAATGGGCATTGTCGTGATCGGTGGGCTGATCATGTCGACGATCCTGACACTGGTCATCGTGCCCGCTGCCTTCAGCCTCGCCGTCGGCTTGGAAAACAGGATCGCGCCGTGGTTGCGCCGCAAATTGACCAATGGTGGCGGCGATACGCCCGTCGCACAGCCTGCGGAATGATTATTCCAGCTCGAGGATAACCGCGTCGACGGCAAGGCTGTCGCCGACCGCTGCATCGACGCGGCTGACTGTCGCCGATTTTGCGGCGCGCAAGATGTTTTCCATTTTCATGGCTTCGACGACAGCAAGCGGTTGCCCGGCTTCGACTTTGTCGCCCGCCGCGACGTGCAGCGCGACCAAAAGTCCGGGCATTGGCGACAGCAGGAACTTCGACAGATCGGGCGGCACTTTTTCGATCATGTGCGCGGCCAGCGGCGCAACATGTGTCGGGAGGACGCGAACGACATGCGATGCGCCACGCGTGATCAGCTTGAAACCGGTTCGCGTCCGCATGATTTTTACGGCGAGCGGTTGCCCATTGATCTCCGCTTCAACCAGCCGGTCGCCGGGCGTATATTCGAGCTCGATGGCGAGGTCGTCGCCGTCAACAATTAGTCCATTGGTCGAAACCGATACATCGTGCGCGGTGCCGTCGATTAGCACCTGCCAGTCAGCAGGCGGGTGAGGGCGCTGCCCCAATTGCCCGTCAACCCGCCGTTCACGATCTGCCTCCGCCGTTGCTGCGAAAGCCGCGATTGCCGCAAGTGCACGCAGCAATTCAGGCGATGCGGGGCTCCCCTGAAAGCCATCCGGATATTCCTCAGCAATGAACCCCGTCGTGATATCGCCCGACCGGAACCGATCATGCTGCATAATCGCCGACAGAAAATCGATATTGTGGCCGACGCCGTCGATCTCGAACTGGTCGAGCGCGGCGATCTGCTTGTCGATCGCTTCGATCCGCGTCGGCGCATGCGTGATCAGTTTGGCGATCATCGGATCGTAAAAGATCGAAACTTCGCCGCCTTCGGTAACGCCGTCATCGACGCGGACGCCGTCGGACGCTTCGGGTGGTGAATACCGCACCAGCCGTCCGGTGCTCGGCAAAAACTCCCGATACGGGTCTTCGGCATAAACCCGGTTCTCGACCGCCCAGCCGTCGATCTTCACGTCGGCCTGCGCAAACCCCAGCGGCTCGCCTGCCGCCACGCGGATCATCTGTTCGACCAGATCGATCCCCGTGATGCATTCAGTAACCGGATGCTCGACCTGAAGCCGCGTGTTCATTTCGAGAAAGTAGAAGCTCTCCCCCGTCGGATCCGCGCCCGAGACGATCAGCTCGACCGTGCCCGCCGAATAATAGTCTACCGCCCGCGACAACGCGACGCATTGCTCGCCCATTGCTTTGCGCATTTTGGGCGTCACGAAGGGCGACGGCGCTTCCTCGACCACTTTCTGGTGCCGCCGCTGGATGCTGCATTCACGCTCGTTGAGGTAGAGGATATTGCCGTGCTGATCGCCCAGGATCTGGATTTCAATATGGCGCGGGTTCAGGATGAACTTCTCGATAAATACGCGGTCGTCGCCGAAGCTCGCGAGCCCCTCGCGCTTGGTCGCTTCGAAGCCCTCGCGGACGTCGGCCTCCGAATACGCCAGCCGCATCCCCTTGCCGCCGCCACCCGCCGAGGCCTTCATCATCACCGGATAGCCGATCTCGCTCGCGATCCGCACGGCATGTTCGGTATCGTCGATCTCGCCGACAAAGCCGGGGACGACGTTGACGCCCGCTTTCAACGCGAGCTTCTTCGATTCGATCTTGTCCCCCATCGCCGCAATGGCACCGACCGGCGGCCCGATAAACGCGATGCCGTTGTCGGCGCAGGTTTGGGCGAAGCTGGTGCGCTCGGACAGGAAACCATAGCCCGGATGCACCGCCTCCGCGCCCGTTTGCTTGCAAGCGGCGATGATCTTGTCGGCGAGCAGATAACTCTCAGCCGCAGGCGAAGGCCCGATATGCACCGCCTCGTCGGCCATCAAGACATGCGGGGATCGCGCGTCGGCGTCCGAATAAACCGCGACGGTCGCAATGCCCATTTTCTTGGCCGTGCGGATGACCCGGCAAGCGATCTCGCCCCGGTTGGCGATCAGGATTTTAGTGAACATCAGCGAGTCCAACGTCTGAGGAGATAAAAGCTAGCGGCGAAGCCTGTCAGGGCGAGCATGGCTGCAACGAATGGTAATGCTGAGGGTCCGATAGGCAGCATCAATCTAATCAATCCGCCCAACGCAAAAGGGAAGCCGATTGCCAACCAGAACGTGGCAATAGCAAATAGCCCGACGATCAGGGCGAAGTTGCGGATCATTCCGCTGCCTCACTCAATCCCTCAGGCCCCATATTATGCCCCAGCAACCGCAACACGTCCGCTGCGCATTCGACGATGTTGCTGCCGGGGCCGTAGATGCCGACCACGCCTGCGTCGCGGAGCATCTGGTAATCCTGCGGCGGAATGACGCCGCCAGCAAAGACCTTGATGTCGCTGCGGCCCGCTTCGCGCAAAAGCCGGATGAGTTCGGGGATCAGCGTCTTGTGACCCGCCGCGAGCGAGGACGCGCCGATGGCGTCGACGTTGCGTTCCAGTGCCAGCGCGAGCGTTTCCTCGGGCGTTTGGAACAGCGGGCCGCTGATCGTGTCGAACCCCATATCGGCAAACGCGCTCGCGACGACATTGGCGCCGCGGTCATGCCCGTCCTGCCCCATCTTGGCGATCAGCACGCGCGGTTTGTGCCCCAGTCGCCGTTCGGTCGCCGCGACGCCGTCGGTGACCTGTGCCCAAGCCTGATCGAATTCATGCGCACTGCCATATATGCCGCGCACTGGCTCCGGCGTCGTCGCGTAACGGCCGAACACGGTTTCCATCGCGTCGGATATCTCGCCGAGCGTGGCACGAGTACGGGCAGCGGTTACCGCCAGCGCTAATAAATTCCGTTCGGGCTGAGCTTGTCGAAGCCCTGCCCTTTCTTCCTCGCCATCGGTTCCGCAGAAGGACAGCCCATCGACAGGCTCAGGGTGAACGGATTGTGTTGCGGATTTAGCCCCCGCCGTCAGCGCCGCCAGCGCCGCCTGACACACTGCTTCATCGCGCGCGGCCCTCGTCGCCCGCAAGCGCGCCACCTGCGCTTCGCGGACCTTGTCGTTGTCGATGCTCAGGAAATCGATCGGCTCGGCATTCACCGGCTGATATTTGTTCACGCCGACGATCACGTCCTCGCCCTTGTCGACGCGCGCCTGCCGTGCGGCGGCGGCTTCCTCGATCAAGCGCTTGGGCATGCCGCTGGCAACGGCCTTGGTCATCCCGCCGAGTGCATCGACTTGCGTCATGATTTCCGACGCACGCTCGACGAGTTCGGCGGTCAGTGCCTCGACATAATAGGACCCGCCCAACGGATCGACGACGCGCGTGATCCCGCTTTCCTCGGCCAGCACGATCTGCGTGTTCCGTGCAATCCGCGCCGAAAACTCGGTCGGCAGGCCGATGGCTTCATCGAGCGCATTGGTATGCAGCGACTGCGTGCCGCCCAGCGTTGCCGCCATGGCTTCGATGGTCGTGCGGATCACATTGTTATACGGATCGGCTTCCTGCAGCGACACGCCCGACGTCTGGCAATGCGTGCGCAGCATTTTCGAACGCTCGTCCTTTGCGCCGAGCCCGTCCATGACCCGCCACCACAATGTCCGCGCGGCGCGAAGCTTGGCGACTTCCATGAAAAAATTCATGCCAATGCCGAAGAAGAAGCTCAAGCGCCCTGCGAACGCGTCGATATCCAGCCCGCTCGCCATCGCGCGCTGCACATATTCCTTGCCGTCGGCAATCGTAAAGGCGAGTTCCTGCACCGCCGTCGCCCCGGCTTCGTGCATGTGATAGCCGCTGATCGAAATGCTGTTGAATTTGGGCATGTTGGCGCTTGTGTAGGCGATGATGTCCGACACGATCCGCATCGATGGTTCGGGCGGGTAGATATAGGTGTTGCGGACCATGAACTCCTTGAGGATGTCGTTCTGGATCGTTCCCGACAACTGCGCTTGCGCCACGCCCTGCTCTTCGGCCGCCACGATGTAGCCGGCCAGCACCGGCAGCACCGCGCCGTTCATCGTCATCGACACCGACACCTTCTCGAGCGGGATGCCGTCGAACAGGATCTTCATGTCCTCGACCGAATCGATCGCCACGCCGGCCTTGCCGACGTCGCCTGTCACGCGCGGGTGGTCGCTGTCGTAGCCGCGGTGCGTGGCCAGGTCGAACGCGACGCTGACGCCCTGCCCGCCAGCCGCCAGCGCCTTGCGATAGAAGTCGTTCGAGGCCTCGGCGGTCGAGAAGCCGGCGTACTGGCGGATCGTCCAGGGCCGCACCGCATACATGGTGGCCTGCGGGCCGCGCAGATACGGCTCGAAGCCGGGCAAGGTGTCGGTGTGAGGAAGCCCCTGCAGGTCGGCCGCGGTGTACAGCGGCTTGACCGTGATGCCCTCGGGCGTGACCCAGTTCAGCGCGCCGATATCTCCGCCCGGGGCAGACTTCGCGGCGGCCCGCCGCCAAGCGTCGATGGATTCGGAACTCAGCAGGCGTGGCTCGGTCATGGTGGCGCTTTCAACGGTGCGGCGGAAAACGGCCCGGCGCGGTGTCCGAGGCTCACTGCCTGAACAAATCCGGTCGTCACGGGCGCCGTAAATCGCACGGCGCCGGCCTCGGCAGGCATAATTCAAAACTGAATTATAGATTCAGCGCTTGCACCCAACTGACTTTTCATGCGCGCCGGCGCGTCTGGCGATCCGCCCGACGCGTGCCCACCTTCCAAGCCACGCCTTTCAGCCACGCCTGCCGCCGCCGCCCGCCCACCCACCGATGCCCACGCCACACCCTGAGCCAACCACAACGCCCCCGGGCAGCCTGCACCGCAGCCGCCGCCTGGCCGAGTCGGCCCTGTACGTGCAGGTGGCTGAAAAACTGCGCCACCGCATCCTGGCGCACACCGTGTCGCCGGGCAGCTGGCTCGACGAGCAGGCGCTGGCGGCCGAATTCGGCATCAGCCGCACGCCGCTGCGCGAAGCGCTGAAGGTGCTGGCCGCAGAGGGCCTGGTGACGATGAAACTGCGCCGCGGCGCCTATGTCACCGAAGTCTCGGGGCGCGACCTGACCGAGGTGTTCCATCTGCTGTCGCTGTTGGAAAGCGATGCGGTCGCCGTGGTTGCCGCGCACGCGCAACCGGCCGACCTGGCGGAACTGGAGGCGCTGCACCAGGAGTTGGAGGCGGCGGTCGGCGACCACGACCACTTCTTCGCCTGCAACGAGCGCTTTCACATGCGCCTGCTGGAGCTGGCC
>JAYTAP010000061.1:0-23288 GCA_043737475.1 Sphingomonas sp. | reverse complement strand
CCCGACCATCGACTTTTAAGTCATCCGCCGTGCATAGCGCGCCATGATTAATCATACCGGAATGCACACACCACCGATTGCCGATGCCGTGCCGCGTGACTTGTGCACCGACTGCGGAATATCGCGCACTGTTGATTCAAAGCGCTGCGGCGTTGCCTGCCAGTTCATCAAGCCGGATTATGTGGCGCTCGAAACCAGGGCGCACGGCCGCGCGCGCGATCCGGACCGCGTCGATGAACTGCACTTCGGCCCGTTTCGCCGCATGGTGCGCGCACGGCTTGCTGCCCCGTTGGCGGGCGCGCAGTGGACCGGAATCACGACACAGATCGCGGAACGTTTGCTCGAGACGGGCGCCGTTGACGCAATCCTGACGCTCGCCGCCGATCCCGACGATCGTTGGCGCGGCGTTCCGGTGATCGTGACCAGGCCCGAAGCCATGGCGGCGGCGCGCGGGATGCGCATGGGCTATGCGCCGCTCCTTGCGTTGCTCGAACCGGCGCGGGCAGCTGGTCACAAGCGCATCGGCATTATCGGCATCCCATGCCAGGTCCATGCCCTGCGCGCGATTGAGGAAAGCCTGGGGTTCGATCGGATCTATGTGATCGGCACGCCCTGTTCGGACAACACGACAACCGAGCGCTTCCACGAGTTTCTTGCTCTGCTCGATGAGCGTCCCGACAGCATAACCTATCTGGAGTTCCGGGCCGATTATCACGTTGAGTTACGTTTTGCCGATGGTCGCGAGCGGCTGATCCCGTTTCTGCAGCTTCCGATCTCGCAGCTTGCGCCTGATTTTTTCCCGCTGACCTGCCGGACCTGCGTCGATTACACCAATGTGCTTGCCGACGTGACGGTCGGCTACATGGCGGGGGAGGGCGACCAGTGGCTGATTGTCCGCAACGAACGCGGCGAGGAATTGGTTTCTCTCCTCGGCAATGAACTTAAAACCGAACCGCTGGGCAGCGCAGGCAAGCGGACGGGGCCGGTGAAAGGTTTCATTGCCAATGTCGAACGCGCGGCGGGTGGCTTGCCGCTACGGCGCATGCCCGATTGGGTGCGGCCAATCGTCAGCTGGATCATGCCGCGCTTCGGACCGCGTGGCCTCGAATTTGCGCGGACGCGGCTCGAGATGAAAGCGGCCGAAACGGTGATCCATTTGCGGCGCGAACGGCCGCGTCGCGTCAAGTCGATGGTGCCGCCGCATATCTGGATGTTGCTTGCGCCGTACGGGATCGAGCGCGCCGGCGACGAGTAAAGAAAAGGGCGCCCGATCCGAAGACCGAGCGCCCCAATTCTATTGGTCGAGAAAGCCGAAGCTTACTTGGCCATTGCATCCGTCGAATTTTCGACAGCCGCAACGGCGTTATCGGTTGCGTTTTCAACAGCGGCTGTGGCGTTGTCAGCAGCATTGTCGACAGCAGCAACAGCGTTATCGGCAGTTGCTTCAAGGTTGTCGGCGGTGTTGGCGATTTCGCTCATGGCGTTGTCACCGGCGTCGATCACGTTCTGCGCTTCGGGGGTCTTGTTGCAAGCCGCGAGAGCGAGAAGGCCGGTGGCTGCGAGAACGAGTGTGAACTTCTTCATGCGATGGGTTTCCTTGGGAAAGACATACATGCGGGCGGCACGTTGCCGTCGCTGATGCCTTAATAGTGCCACATTTCGCCGCGTCAATGCCTTAATCACACTGAGCCGGTGTGGCTTTCCAAACATCGACGGCTCCGCTAACTGCCGCACCAATCCAGTCACACTCGCACGAGAAAGTCCCGACCGATGGCCGTTCAATATTCCTATGTCATGAAGGGCCTGACCAAGACCTTTCCCGGCGCTGCCAAGCCGATCCTCAACAACATCCATCTGCAATTTCTGCCGGGCACGAAGATCGCGATCATCGGCGTCAACGGTGCGGGTAAATCGACGCTAATGAAAATCATTGCGGGATACGACACCGAATTCAACGGCGAAGCCTGGGCAGGCGAAAACATCCGTGTTGGCTATCTGGCGCAGGAGCCGCAGCTCAACCCCAAAAAGAACGTGCGTGAAAACGTTATGGATGGCGTCCGCGACGTTGCCGACATGATGGACCGGTTTAATGCTATTTCGACGCTGATGGGCGACCCGCCCGAGGATGCCGATTTCGATGCGCTTCTCGCCGAAATGGGCGACCTTCAGGAAAAGATCGACGCGGTCGACGGCTGGACGCTCGACAACCAGCTCGAAATTGCGATGGAAGCGCTGCGTTGCCCGCCGGGCGATGCGTCGGTCGAAAATCTTTCGGGCGGCGAACGTCGCCGTGTCGCGCTTTGCCGGCTCCTGCTCGAAAAGCCCGAAATCCTGTTGCTCGACGAACCGACCAACCATCTCGACGCGGAGTCGGTCCAGTGGCTCGAGAAGCACCTGATCGACTATGCCGGCAACGTCATTCTCGTCACCCACGATCGCTACTTCCTCGATAACGTCGTCGGCTGGGTGCTCGAAATCGACCGCGGCAAGGGCATTCCTTTCGAGGGCAATTATTCGGCGTGGCTCGAAGCAAAGGCCAAGCGGATGGATCAGGAAGATCGCGAGGACGAGGGTCGTCAAAAGGCGATCAAGGAAGAGCTTCAGTGGATCCGCCAATCCCCCAAAGCGCGCCAGACCAAGAGCAAGGCCCGCATCCGCGCCTTCGATGAGCTTGTTGAAAAGCAGGCCGATCGCCGCCCCGGAGCCGCGCAGATCCTCATCCAGATTCCCGAACGGCTCGGTGGCAATGTCATCGATGCTGAAGGGTTGACCAAATCATATGGCGACAAGCTGCTGTTCGAGGGGCTGAATTTCACGCTGCCACCCGGCGGGATCGTCGGCGTCATCGGCCCCAACGGCGCGGGCAAATCGACGTTGTTCAAGCTGATCACGGGGCAGGAAAAGCCCGACACCGGCTCGATCAAGATCGGAACGACTGTGAAGCTTGGTTTTGTCGATCAGTCGCGCGACGACCTCGACCCCAATCACAATGTCTGGGAAGAAGTCTCGGGCGGCAACGACCGCTTCTATTTCGGCAAGCATGAAGTGAACACGCGGGCCTATGTCGGCGCGTTCAACTTCAAGGGCACCGACCAGCAGAAGAAAGTCGGCCAGCTCTCGGGCGGCGAACGCAACCGCGTCCACATGGCCAAAATGCTTGCGGCGGGCGGCAATGTTCTCCTGCTCGACGAACCGACCAACGATCTCGACGTCGAAACACTGCGGGCCTTGGAAGAGGCATTGGAGTCGTTCGCTGGCTGCGCCGTGGTCATCAGCCACGACCGCTTCTTCCTCGACCGGTTGGCGACGCACATCTTGGCGTTCGAAGGCGACAGCCATGTCGAGTGGTTTGAGGGGAACTTCGAAAGCTACGAAGAAGACAAACGGCGGCGATTGGGCGATGCTGCGGACCGGCCTACACGGTTGGCTTATAAGAAGCTGACACGGTGAATGGCTGTAAACCGCGAGGCTCTTAAACTATTCTATTCGGTTTCGTCCCTGTGGCGGTCGATCGACCAGAAGTTTTTAGGTGCAGTTGGATTTGAATTTGAGCTGGCCGAGTGCGCCTTCAATGAGTTGCACACTTGGTGTTTGAAATACACTGATTTTGATGTTGAGCGCTGGAAGCTAGCAGACGATTGCTGCATTACTAATGCTACTATTCATGCACGTGCTTTTGCTGACCACGCAGTACGAGTCCAGCATCTTATTAAGAGCATGGTGGGTGAGACCGGAGGTATAGCAGCCCTGGCGGAGAAATTTTATCAAGACAATCGAAGCGTGTTTGAGTTGAGAAACGCTATTCATCATGTGGGCAGCCGTCTCGCGAATGACGACTCTCTTCGACAGCAGCAACCTCTTTATGGGGATCTTTCCTGGAAATGCGCAACGCCACCGACCACTGTAGATACGTATTGGGTCTGTTTTGGACCTATGTTGGCTGGCGAATTTGCATCGCCAATTATTAGTACAACGACCTCACTTCGTACTCCTATTGATGAACTCATTTACAGAGCGCATGGTATAACAGTTAACCTTGGGCACGCATTTTTATCTTTATGCGAATTTGTTGAAGCGGCTCACTCTCGACTCGCACAGGCACTGAATGGGCAGATGGACGCAGTTGGGGCTAAACGGACAGAAGAATTCGAGCAAAAAGCCAATCAAGGGTTGCACGGTAGGTTCCGACTTCAGGGACTTGAAATGAATGTAGGTCCAACGGGAGTTTCCGGGGTAGAATACTAACTAAACCCGCCCGTCGCCACCTTTACCCCGGCAATCGTGGCGGCCTCGACAACCGCACCAAACACAAATTCCCGCCGCTTCGCATATTCCTCGCCCGACGGCCCCCACATCTGGTGGATCACGCGGCCTTCGACATCGACGACCCAATATTCGGGAATGCCGTGGCTGGCATAAAGTGCCAGCTTTCGGCCGAGATCGTTTTCGAGGGTGCTATCGGCAATCTCAACAATCAGTTTGACAGACGCGAGCGGCAGAGGCCCGTCTCCAAACGGTTCGGTGGTCAGCGCAATATCTGGCTGTGGCATGCTGTCTTCGGAGAGCTGCACGTTGCACTCGTCCGCCGCAACAAGAGTGTTGCCGAAGTCTGCAAGTGCTGAATCGAACGCTCGAACGAGTTGCCGCCGCACCCACCAATGACGCCTGAATTGTGCATTCACGACAAAAAGCTCCCCCTCTATCAGTTCGCTCTTCGCAAAGTCGTCGAAACTTCCACTGCTTTTCAGCAGATTGAAATGGCCAACGTTGAATGCGAACTTCGTCGTTTCCCGAGGAATAGGCGCGTGCATATTCATACGCCTGACATATCACACGGCGCGCGCGGCGCAAATATCCTGTCCTACACGGCCAGTTTCGTCTCAACCTAGAACCGGCTCTTTCAACCGTCTTATCTTCCAAAACGACCGGCCAGGCATCCTCAGCTTAGAGTCACAGCCGACCGGCGAACCCTGTGACCTCAGTGACTCTACCGGCGTATTTTCCGCGGTTTTGCGTAAATGCGCTTAATCCGGCATTTCCCCGTTCAGCCGCAATGCTTCGCCCGCCAGGTAGAGCGAACCGACGACCAGGATGTTGTCGTCGATGGCCGCAAGCGCTGCGACGAGCGAATCCGCCGCTCTCCCAATCCAGCGTTCGGCCAGTACCGCCGGATCATGGCTGTCATGATTGGGCACGGCGACAAATGTCGTGCTCAGCGCGTGCGTGGCGAGCGGCGCGATGATGCCGTCGGCATCCTTGTTGGTCAGGATCCCGATAACGAGATGACGCGATTGCGCGGCGAGTTCGTCGGCGAGCACCCGAGCGGCGGCAGGATTATGCGCCCCGTCGATCCAGACCTGCTTGGCACCGGTGAGTGGCCCCGCCGCGAGTTTCTGAAGTCGGGCGGGCCAGCGAGCCGTTGTGATCCCGAGCCGGATCGCAGCGTCGGCAATGCCCGTGTGCTTTGCCATTTCTGCAGCAAGATTTGCATTCCGCACCTGATGAGCGCCCGCTATCGAGGGCGACAGAGTATCGTCGATCTGCCAGTCGCGACCCTCGATCGCCATCGAAGCACCAGCCTTGGCAGCGACTGTTTCGATCGCAGTCAGTGCTTCGGGTAATTGAGACAGACAGACGAGCGGAACGCCTGCCTTGGCGATCCCCGCTTTTTCGCCCGCGATGTCCGCCAGCGTTTCACCGAGAAACGCCTGATGATCGATGCCGACTTGCGCGATGCCGCAGACCATTGGCGTGACGACATTCGTTGCATCAAGCCGCCCGCCGAGGCCCACTTCGATCACGCAATAATCGGCAGGTGTCCGGCTGAAGGCGAGCAAGGCTGCTGCCGTCGTCGCCTCGAAAAAACTAGGGCCGATGGCATAAGCCTCGGCACGGTTCAGGACTTCGGACAGCAATGGCGCGAGGTCTTCGTCGTCGATCAATTTGCCCGCGACACGGATGCGTTCGTTGAACCGGACGAGGTGCGGACTTGTGTAAACATGCACGGTCTTGCCCGCCGCTTCGAGGATTGCGCGCAGGAATGCGCACGTCGAGCCTTTGCCGTTCGTGCCCGCGACGTGGAACACCGGCGGCAACCTGTTCTGTGGATTGCCGAGCGTGGCCAGCAACGCCGTGATACGCTCGAGGCCAAGAATATCGCGCCCCGGCGAAAGTTGCGCAAAGCGGTCCAGCTGGGCCTGAACGGCAGCATCATCGGACCGTGCGTGGTCAGCCAAGTCAGGCGGCTTTCCGTTTGTCCACCAGATAACCGATCAGGAGCGCCAACCTTGCAGGCAACTCGGCGCGCGGTACAACCATGTCGAGCATGCCGTGATCGAGCAGATATTCGGCGCGCTGAAATCCTTCGGGCAGCTTTTCGCGGATCGTCGATTCGATTACACGTTGACCTGCAAAACCGATCAGTGCGCCGGGCTCGGCAATCTGAATATCGCCGAGCATCGCATAGCTTGCGGTCACGCCGCCGGTCGTCGGGTCGGTCATGACGACGATATAGGGCAGACCCGCCTCGCGAAGTTCGGCGATGGCAACCGTCGTGCGCGGCATCTGCATCAGCGACAATATGCCCTCCTGCATCCGCGCGCCGCCGGCTGCGGTGAAGATGATATAGGGCGCGCGGTCGGCAATGGCGGCACGGGCCCCGGCAATGAACGCTGTGCCCACGCCCACGCCCATCGATCCGCCCATGAAAGCGAAATCCTGTACACCGACGACAGCCCCATGCCCGCCGATCTTACCGCGCGCATTGATCAGCGCATCATGCTCGCCGGTGGCTGCGCGTGCTGCCTTTATACGGTCGGTATATTTCTTGGTATCGCGGAATTTCAGGGGATCTTCGGCAACGCGCGGGGTCGGCAATTCGGTGTAGCTATCGTCAAAAATCTGCTCGAAGCGTGCCTTGGGTCCGATGCGCCCATGATGATTGCACTGCGGGCAGACGTTGAGATTCTCGTCATACTCGCGCGCAAAGATCATCTGGCCGCAACCCGGGCATTTGACCCACAGATTGTCAGGGGTCTCGCGCTTGGCAATAAACGGAATGCTGTTGCGGACGCGATCGAGCCAGCTCATGCGGGGACTTTCTGATGGACCGCATCGGCTAGCGTGCGGACATAGGCCTCGACGTAGCCAGGCGCGTTTGTGCCATGTTCGGCGATGATCTCGACGATGGCCGAACCGACGACGACACCGTCAGCAACGCGGGCAATGGCGGCGGCCTGTTCGGGCGTGCGGACGCCGAAGCCGACCGCGACGGGGAGGGTGGTTGCGGCTTTCAACGCAGCGACGGCGCTTTCGATGCTGGTCTGTGCGGCTTGCTGCAGGCCGGTTATGCCCGCAACCGAGACGTAATAGAGAAATCCGCTCGCGCCATCGAGGACGGTCGGCAGGCGCGCGGCGTCGGTCGTGGGGGTGGCGAGTCGGATCGGCGCGATCCCGGCGGCGCGCAGGGCAGGGCCGAGTTCGGCGTCTTCCTCGGGCGGCAGGTCGACACAAATGACGCCATCGACGCCAGCGGCTTTGCATTGAGATGCAAACCAGTCGGCACCGCGTGTCGTCATCGGATTGGCATAGCCCATCAGTACGAGGGGGACGTCCGGATGGCGCGCGCGGAAATCGCTGGCGATGCGGAAGATGTCGGCGGTCGTCGTGCCAGCGCTAAGGCTGCGGAGGTTCGCCGCCTGAATCGCGGGGCCGTCGGCCATCGGATCGGTGAACGGCATGCCCAGCTCGACCACGTCCGCCCCGCCCGCGACAAGCGCGTCGAGGATTGCGGGGGTAGGGCCGTCGCCAGCGGTGACAAATGTTACGAAGGCCGGGCTGGCTGAAAAGGCGTTGGTGAGACGGGTCATCTGGGTTGTCTATACGCAGTCATTGCGAGACTGAAAATTAGCGTCGAAACTGCAGCTGATACAAATAGTTCTGACCAACTGTCGTGCGGCCAAGGCAGCGCACCAAACAGCAGGAAATAACCATAATACAAGCCGACATAACTTGGGAAAAACCAACTGCTATATTTTAGCGCTTGACGCGGCCGAAGTCTCACAACGTCACCCCCAAAGCCTCGGCGACCGTGAAAATATCCTTGTCACCCCGACCGCACAGGTTGACGATCAGGAGAGCATCCTTCGGCATAACAGGTGCTCTCCGCATCACCGCCGCAATCGCGTGGGCAGGTTCGAGCGCGGGGATGATTCCTTCGATGGCGCACATCAGTTTGAAAGCTTCCAATGCTTCGAGGTCCGTCGCGCTGTCATATTCGACCCGGCCGATTTCTTTCAGCCAACTGTGCTCGGGGCCGATGCCTGGATAGTCGAGGCCCGCGCTGATGCTGTGCGCTTCGTCGATCTGACCGTCTTCGTCCTGTAACAGGAAAGTCTTGTTGCCATGGAGGATACCGGGTCGCCCCCCTGCGAGGCTGGCGGCGTGTTGCTTGTCGAGGCCGTGGCCACCCGCTTCGACGCCGACCATCTTGACGTCGCGGTCATCGAGGAACGGGTGGAACAGCCCAAGCGCATTTGATCCGCCGCCGATGCACGCTACGAGCATGTCGGGCAGGCGGCCTTCGCGGCTCAGGATTTGCGCGCGGGCTTCCTTGCCGATCACGCTCTGAAAATCGCGGACGAGTTCGGGATAGGGGTGCGGGCCCGCTGCGGTGCCGATTATGTAAAACGTGTCATGAACGTTCGCCACCCAATCGCGCAGCGCTTCATTCATCGCGTCCTTCAGCGTCTGCGCGCCGCTGGTCACGGGAACGATGTCGGCCCCGAGCAGCTTCATCCGGAAGACGTTGGGTGATTGTCTTTCGACATCGCGTGCGCCCATGAAAATCGTGCATGGCAGGCCGAAACGCGCGGCGACGGTTGCCGTGGCAACACCATGCTGCCCCGCACCGGTTTCCGCGATGATCCGCGTCTTGCCCATGCGTTTGGCCAGCAGGATCTGGCCAATGCAATTGTTGATCTTGTGCGCGCCAGTGTGGTTCAATTCGTCGCGCTTGAAGTAGATCTTTGCGCCGAGTTCTTTGTTTGGCGTGCCCTCCCCTGAAGGGGTGGCACGCAGATGCTCGGTCAGCCGTTCAGCATAATAAAGCGGTGAGGGTCGCCCGACATAATGTTCGAGCAGATTGTCAAACTCCGCCGCAAATGCCGGATCATTCTTTGCCGCGCGGTAATGACGCTCGAGATCGAGCACCAGCGGCATCAGTGTTTCGGCGACATAGCGCCCGCCGAATTGCCCGAAATGCCCGCGATCGTCAGGCTGTGCGCGAAGGGTGTTGGCGATACTCATAATGTGCTTGCGGCTTTAAGGAATGCGGCAATCTTGTCCACATCCTTGATACCCGGCGCGGATTCAACGCCTGACGAGATATCGAGCAAAGGCGCTTTCGTGATGCACACAGCCTCGGCTAAGTTGTGCGCATCGAGTCCACCCGATAGCGCCCAAGGAAGCGGGTGCTGATGCCCGCGAAGCAATTCCCAATCGAAACGCAAACCGTTGCCGCCCGGTATGTCTGAACCTGCGGGCGGCTTTGCATCATAAAGGATCAATGACGCAGCACCGCGATATTTCTGCGCTTCGTCGAGATCACGCGCGGTGCGGACGGGAATGGCTTTCCACACGGCAAGGCTGCTGGTCATGCGTAAGCGAGATACGAATTCAGGTGATTCATCGCCGTGAAGCTGAATGACATCAAGCGGCACCACGGCCCGAACGCGGTCGATATCGTCCCCCGTCGGATTAACAAAGAGCCCAACGATTTTCGACCGACCACCTATACCCGCGGCAAGCGCTGCCGCTTTGTCGGCAGTCAGATCGCGCGGGCTTTTCGGAAAGAAAACGAAGCCGATATGGCTGGCGCCGCCTTTCAGCGCAGTGTCGAGCGTTTCGGGCGTTGTAAGGCCGCAGATTTTGACTTGAACGGGCATCCAACCCGCCTAGTCCGATCGACTTACGCTGTCATCCGAATGTCGGTGGCATGTTCGGGATAGGGCGCGGTCGCTCTCGGATCGCTCGGTCGGCCTGCAATTTTGCTGGCGAACCCATGATTGACATCGCGGTGGTGCATTTCATCTTGTCGCACCACCAGAATAACGTCGCGCAGTGTCGCGTCGTCGGCCATTTTCCAGTAGTGCTTGGCGATCGCAGGGGCGGGCACGTTTGGCGAGCGGCCTTCGTCAAGCTCTTGCAGATACAGCGTGTAGCTGGTCACCGCTTCTTCCTCGAAATAGCCGACAACGCGGTGCGCCGTTCGCGCGGAGACAAGATAGAGGATTGAAAAGCCGACGATGAAGACTGCTTGGGTCAACAGGATCACCATCCGCTCGAACCAGGTCGGCTGCGCAATCTCGATGAATGTCATCAAGTGCATTCGTTCGTTCTCGGCTTCCTCCATCAAGGTGCGGATCCACCCCTCATCGTCACGCATCCAGCGCAGCGCATGAAGATGCTGAAACATTGCGCCCACCATGCCCGGTACGGCGGCAACGGTCTCAAGAACGATGGCGCGATGGCCATAACGTTTTGCAAAAAACGTGTCGGCGCTGAAGCGCAGAAGCTTTGTAAAGCCGAGCGCAAAGCGGTCCGAAAAGCCGTGCGGCGTAAAATGAATGACCGGTTCGGCGTCGCGCTCGTCGCGGATCGCTTGGGGGTCGGGCTTCAATATCGTGTTAGCCATCGTATCGGTCCTTTCGGGACGCGCCTAAGACAAACAACCTCTCATGAAGCGACATGGGCTCAACCTTCCGGAAATTCAATGGTCTTAGAGGGTTGCTTCGATCGCCCTGACAGCACTCTCGGGATCGCTCGCCTGCGTAATCGGACGGCCGACGATCAGGATCGAGGCGCCATCGTCAAGCGCCTGCCGCGGCGTAACGATGCGCTTCTGGTCTGCACTCTGACCGTTTGCAGGGCGGACGCCGGGAACCACGAAAAACCCGTTCGGCCAGAATTTGTGCACGGCTTTGACTTCGTTGCCCGAACAAACGACGCCGTCGAGGCCGGCTTCACGTGCTGCCGCGGTCAGGCGCATGACCTGATCGTGGGCGTTGCCGGCAACCCCCGCTGCCGCCAGATCGCTTTCGTCGAGGCTGGTAAGAACGGTGACCGCGACGACTTTTGTGCCCGATGGTGCGGCGGCCTTGGCATCCTCCATCATCGCGCGTCCCCCCGTTGCATGCACCGTAAGGATCGCAGGATCGAGAAGGCGCAACGCTTGCACGGCTTTTGCAACGGTATTGGGAATGTCGTGCAGCTTCAGATCGAGGAAAATAGGGAGGTGCAGCTTAGCCATCTCGTGCACGCCCGAGCGTCCATTGGCGGCAAAGAATTCAAGCCCAAGCTTGATCCCGCCGACATGCTTGGCAACGCGCTTGGCAATATCGTGCGCGCGTTCAAGATCGGGGGTGTCGATCGCGATCCAGATTGGGCTGGTCATGGCATCATCGGTGGGACGGGATCCGCGTGGACAGACTCTGCGACGGCGCGGCTTTCGCTCAGGTTGCGGTTTGCCGCTTCCAGCTTGCGATGCAGGCGCCAGCGCGTCGCGCGATAAAGAAGCAGCACGGGCACAAGCCCCAGTAAGAAGACAACGAACAGCAGGATCGGGAGTGGCGTATCCACTATGATGTCGCCCCACAATCGGATGCTGACAATCTGCCAGTTGTTGAACGAGAAAATGACACCAACCACGGCAAGCACGACCCAGAAGACGGTGCGCAGGAACTGCATGCGAATAACCTTTCGAACCTGCGCTTCAGTCTATCCCCGTCATGGCCGCCACTTCAAGGCGCAACTGTGCAATCAGCGGCATGATCGAGGTGCAGCGCTCTGCTTCTTCATCGAGGATGGCACCAAAAATCGCTTTTTTCATCGCCATCATTTTGTGTGGCGACAGTTCGGCAGCGGCAGGAAGCGTCGACATTACAATGTCGATAAGGCGGTCTGCGCCGTGGAGCCGCCCCCACAGATAATCATTCTCACGGTAATGCCGACTGAAGAAAGCACCGAAGCTATTAAACTGAATACCTTTCAAAGTCGCACGGGCAGTTCCTTTTCGCAACGATTGCGCTTCGTCGGGCGAAATGCGGTCCACTTTGATCGTGTCGAACTCGTCGAGACCCTCACCCTGAAGCATGGCGAACGTTGCAACGTCATAAAAAGGAAAGCCAAGATACACGAGCAGCGGCGCCCGCCGGTCGGCTTTGGCACATCCGGCCAAAGCGTCCGAAAGTAGCGCATCTGTCTCGACATCGAACTTCGGAAGGTCGATTGCTGTTGATGCCATTTCGAACAGTTTGTTCAGCCGCGCGAAAACGGCAAGCCGAATGGGTTCGAAATCCGATTTCGGCTGGGATTCGGCGAGTATGGCGATCTGGCGCGAAAGGAAACGCATGCGTCGCGTTCGATAAGCCGCGTCATGGGCGTCAAGATACTCTGCACCGTCACTGTCGGTCCCGCCTGCACGTTGAACGCGAAGCCGCTGATAGGCCGACCAGGCATGCCCCGAATCCCGCGCCGACCGCGTTTCGGCAAGAAGGCGCCACTTCGCCAATCGCGCGGCATTTGGATTGGATAGAAAAAACATATTGCCGAAAAGATGCTCGACGGCGGCCTCGATTTCGGGCCGGATTGCCTCGACGATTTTGCGCGATCGCCCGATACGCTCGGACCGACCGGCAATCGCTTCGAGATTGTCGCGGATGGGTTGTTCACGCGGAATGTCCGATAGGGCGCCGAAGATCGTCGTGAAGAAACCGGGCACTTGCGTTTCGCCGCGGCGATTGAGGCGGACGCTGTGAATGCCCGGCTTCGGATCGATGTAAACAAACCGGCGATCGATTTCGCGACGCGCAGGACGACTGTGCAGGGCATTTATGGCAGGTCTGAACGGGGCATTGGCGAGCACCGAACCGTCAATGAGAACCGACGTTTCCCGCCCGGGCAGAAAGCGCCTGAGAAACACCTCCCGCCCCGGCCAAATACGCTTGTCATCGGCTAGCACGCGGTCCAACTCGGCGACCGTGAACGGGGGAAATGCCCCGGGAAAGCTCGCCGTTGCGCGCGCCGTAAAAACCAGATCATTAGCTTCACCGAGCATGTCACCATCCCTCGGCGCGTCGCGGAACGAAAAGATCAGCCGGTGTTCGGTTTCGGTGATCTCGGGCGGCGAGTTTAGTTTGAGCTGTTCGGGGTGCCCCCGGAAATCGGTGATAGTGACAAACAGGTCGAGCGGCTGTTCGTGTGGTAGCAGCCTTGGCCCCGCCGGCATCGCGGCCATGGCGTCGAACGCTTTGAGGAGCATACGCGTGAAAACTTCCCCGCCGAAAGGGGGTTCGAACCACCGCGCGCGAACAAAACGGTTCAACTTATCGAAGATTTCGTTGCGCGTGTCAGGGTCGAGATCGTCGTCCCATTCTGCGCCCTGACGGTTCGAGAACGCCCAGACCAGCGGCTTGGCCCAGATTTTCGAAAAGCGCGAACTCATGCGCGCTTCGGGGTCGATAAGCTGATCGATATCCGCCCCGTCAAGCCAAAGGTCGGTCAGCGGGTCGAGCGATTGCCCCGTTGCGATCGCGTGCGACAGGAAAATGCCGTTGATACCGCCAGCCGACGCCCCGGCGACAATGTCTGCCAAAATGCGAAGCTTGATGCCGCTGAACGACTCGATTGCATCGAGCAGTTTGATATAAACAGCCTCGCTGGCACTGCTTGCCGATGCGCCATCGTGGAAAGCGCGCGATGCTTTGGCGAGATGCCAGATCTCTTTGGTGATCCCGTGCATGTAGACCGCAAGGCTGATCCCGCCGTAACAAACCAGCGCAAGGCGAAGCTCTTTTTCCCGCATGGATGCTATCGTGACATGTTGCCCTGACGAGGGAAAGTGCGCGTTAGCCGCGTCGTTGCTGGTTTAATATCTCATAGACCATGACGGCCGTGGCCACCGCGGCATTCAAACTGTCAGCGCGTCCGCGCATCGGCATTTTGACGAGCAGGTCGCACTGCGCTTCGTATTCAGGCGGGAGCCCTTGAGCTTCATTGCCGACCATAAGAAAAACTGGCGCGGTGTAGGTCGGCAACTGATAATCTTGATCGGTGTTGAGACTGGTACCCACCAGCTGTCCATCACCCGACCGCAGCCACGGCAGAAATTCGTCCCACCGCGCTTGCACGATTTTCTGCGTGAAAATGGCGCCCATGCTCGCGCGCACGGCTTCGACCGAAAACGGATCGGTGCAATCATCGATGAGGATCAGTCCACCAGCACCAACAGCATCGCCAGTGCGCAATATCGTGCCCAGATTGCCGGGGTCGCGAAGTCGCTCGGCAACGATCCAGATATCTGCCGATGCGCGGTCCAAATCCTCGAGCGCCGTGGGATGTTCGCGGTAGACGCCGATGACACTGCCGGGATTGTCCTTGCCCGATAATTTGGAGAGAATGTCAGCGCTCGTCACAAGAACATCGCCACGCTTTTCCTCGGTAGCGGCGATCAGGCGCTGGACGAGCGGGTGATTTTCGCTCTCGGGCGCATACCAGAGCATTTCAGGCACGACACCGATGTCGAGCGCTTCGATCAAGATGCGCAGTCCTTCGGCGAGGAACATCTTTTCGACGCGGCGGTATTTCTTGTCACGAAGCGCGCGGACTTGTTTGACGAGCGGGTTCGAGAAACCGGTGATGAGGCGGGGCATCAGTCCTCCCCGAACTTTGCCTCGATCAATTCGACGAGCGCGCTGACGGACTGTTCGGCGCCGTCGCCTTGTGCGCGGATTGTCACATGGTCGCCCATCGCAGCGCCGAGCATCATCAGGCCCATGATCGACGTTCCGACAACGCTCGATCCGTCCTTTTCGACTTCGACTTTTGCGGGCAGGCCGCTGGCCATAGTAACGAATTTGGCGCTTGCACGTGCATGAAGCCCGCGGCGGTTGGTGATGAGGACAGTCTGTTCGATCACGCGGCTTGTTCGCCCAGCACTTCGGATGCGACCGAAATATATTTGCGGCCTGCTTCGCGCGCCGCGGCAACGGCATCGCCCACGTTCATTGTCCGGCGCGCACCTTCGAGGCGGATCAGCATCGGCAGGTTGATGCCCGCAATCACTTCGACCTGACCCGGCTTCATGAGTGAAATCGCCAGATTGGACGGAGTGCCACCGAAAAGATCGGTCAGGACGATGACACCGCGCCCGCTGTCGACGTTGGCGATTGCCGATGCGATGTCGCTGCGACGCGACTCCATATCATCATCGGGGCCAATACAGATGGGCGCAATCGCGCGTTGGGGCCCGACGACATGTTCCATTGCGACGACGAATTCCGTGGCAAGCCGCCCATGCGTCACCAGCACCAGCCCGATCATTGCGGCTCCATCGTCGTTGTCGTCCTGCGTTCGTTCGTTGCTTTGCCTTCCAGCGAGTCGTCGGGGCGGCTCGCCAGATCGCGGTGCGAAACCGTGGGCGAAAATCCGGCGTTGCGCAACCGTTCTCCGACGCGCTCGGTCACATGGACGCTGCGATGTCGACCGCCCGTGCATCCGAATGCAATCGTGACATAGGCTTTGCCCTCAGCTTCGTAGCGGGGCAGCAGGAGGAGCAGCAGGTCTTCTATCTTCGTTACTGCGCTTTCATAAGCCGTATCGCCCGCCACATATTCGGCGACGTCAGAATCGAGCCCACTCTTCGGTCGCAATGCGTCGATCCAGTGCGGATTGCGCAGGAAACGCATGTCGAAAATGAGGTCAGCATTGCGGGGCACACCGCGCGAAAAGCCGAATGATATCACCGATAGCGTGGGTGCCGCGCTCAATGGCTCGCCAAATCGGGCACGCATTTCGAGGCGCAGGTCGTTGCTCGTCAAACTGGTGGTATCGATCAAGTGATCGGCCCAGCGGCGCAGCGGGCTCAGCAGATCGCGTTCGCGGGCAATACCGTCGCCTGCGGGCCGATCGAGCCCGAGCGGATGGCGACGCCTCGTTTCGGAATAGCGCCGCTCGAGTTCCGCGCCGCCGCAATCGAGAAATACCGTTGCCGTATCATCGCCGCCATCCCGCATTGCTTTTATCCGCGTGACGATTTCGTCGGCGTCGAACCCGCGTGTACGGCTATCGATCCCGAAAGCCAGCGGGCGATCGTCACTCGCCCCTTCGGGAAGTTTGGTGACCAGCAAACGATTGAGCAGCAGCAGCGGCAGATTATCGACCGTTTCCCAGCCCATATCTTCGAGCGATTTTAACGCGGTCGACTTGCCAGCCCCCGACATGCCGGTGACAAGCAACATGCGCGTCGGCTTCGATCGCTTCACGAAAGCCCGCGGGTTTTGAGGAGCATTTCAACTTTGACAGGGGCCGAGGCCTCGAGCGGCGCGATCATCGCTGTCGGAATTGCGATGCCTGCAACGATCCGCGTCGTGGCAACCTCGGGAAGACGCTCGATCAGCGCACCGGTGCTGACAATCAGTGCCACCGGGACATCGCTTGCGAACGGCATCGACACGAGCCCGACGCCGCGCACTTCGCACAGTCCGGCAATGTTTGGCGGTGCACTTGCCAGCAGCTTGCCATCGACGCGACGGACGATCGTGTAATCGTCGCTGACCAGCGTCGCGCCGCGATCGATCAGGCGCAGCGCAAGATCGGATTTCCCCGATCCCGACAGCCCTTCGATCAGCACCGCGCGGCCATAGATCGATACCGACGAAGCGTGAAGCGTTTCTGACGACAGCACGGTCATTCCACCCCCCCAGTCATTGGAATTGCCACGGTAAATCGCGCTCCACACCCGCCCGACTCGCAGTCGGTCACGACGATCGAGCCATTATGCCCTTCGACGATCGTTTTTGCGATAGCGAGGCCAAGTCCCGAATGCTGGCCGAACGGATCGCTTTCAGGACGGTCGCTGTGGAAACGGCGAAATATAGCTTCGCGGGCATCCGGAGGAACCCCAGGACCTTCGTCTTCGACCCAGAAAACCGCATCGACGCCACGCAACGCCAGACCCAAGCTGACAACCGTATCCGGCGGTGCAAACGACAGGGCGTTGTCGATCAGATTATCCACTACTCGGGCCATGCGTACTTCGTCGCCGGCGACCGTCACGACGTCGAGCGGCGCGACGAAATGAAAGCGCCCTTCGAGTGCCGCATCGCGTGCGCTGCGCGAGTCGATAAGCGTTGTTATCAGTGTGCCGAGGTTTACCGGTGCAAAAGCCGATCGGCTCAATTGGGCATCGAGGCGCGATATGTCCGCAATATCGCTGATCAACCGATCGAGCCTTCGAACGTCGTCGCCGATGATTGCGAGCAGCTGCTGGCGGTCATCGGCATCCGTGACCCGGTCGAGGCTTTCGACGGCAGACGACAAGGACGCGAGAGGATTTTTCAATTCATGTGAAACGTCGGCTGCGAACGCTTCTACGGCGTCGATGCGGTCGCGCAGCGTTCTGGTCATGTCCGAGAGCGCCCGCGCCAGTTGCCCGATCTCGTCGTTGCGATCGGGCAGACGCGGGATCACGACATCGCGTGCGCGCCCCTGTTTCACGCGCAGTGCGGCCTCGGCAAGGCGTCGCAGCGGGCGGACGATGGTGCGCGCAAGAAAAAACGAAAGTGCGATCGACAGCAGCAACGCCAGCAGCACGATGATGATAAGACGAAACCGTTCCTCGCGGACGAGCTTTGTAACGTCGAGCGCGTTTTCGACCGACAATAGAAAGATGGGGCGATTGCCGACGCGCGTTGCCGCCGTGATCATCGCGGTCCGGTCGGGCGCAAGGCGGACGCGTGATGCAATGTGGGCATCCCCCGAAATAACGGCATTCACCTCAGGCCAGTTCTTCGCATTCGACCGGCCCTGATCGACGTAGGGGGGCGGGATTTGCGCGCGCACAATGCGATCGACAATGGCATCCATCCACCGCGCCACACGGGCATCGCGGGTCTCGGTTGCGGGATCGACCAGGCGGAAGGTGCGCGGCCCCAATTGCCAGCTGTCGAGTGCCAGATCACCCTTGGCATTGTAGGTGCGGATGCGGTCCCCTGCTTCCTGGCCGAGCGAACGAATGATCGCGGCGTGGGTGCTGTCGGGCGATGACGCCAGCACCGTCGCGACAAGTTCGAGTTCGCTTTCTTGCTGTGTGCGTCGCTCCTCGATCAAGCGCGTACGAAAGCCATCGAGATAGAAAATGCTGCCGGCGACGAGGGCTAGCGCAATGATGTTGACGGCCAATATGCGCCTTGTGAGCGAACCCCGCACGCGCCATCGCGGCCGCGCATCGGTTTCAGCCATCGGAAAAGCGATATCCCGCGCCATAGAGCGTCTCGATGGCATCGAAGTCGGGATCGACCTGCTTGAACTTCCGGCGCAATCGCTTGATGTGGCTGTCGATCGTGCGATCGTCGACATAGACATCGTCCTGGTAGGCAACGTCCATCAATTGATTACGGCTTTTTACGACATCGGGGCGCGACGCGAGCACTTCGAGGATCATGAATTCGCTGACGGTCAGCGCAACGTGCTTGCCGTCCCAGTGGACGCGGTGGCGCGCCGGATCCATTTCGAGCCGCCCACGAACGATCGGTTCGGAGGCGAGCGCGTCCGGGTCGGGCGCGGTGCGTGTAATCTCGACCCGGCGCAATATGGCACGGATGCGCGCAATCAGCAGGCGCTGCGAAAACGGCTTGGAAATATAGTCGTCAGCCCCGAGCGCCAGCCCGAGTGCCTCGTCGAGTTCGTCATCTTTCGAGGTAAGGAATATAACGGGAAGCGAGGATTTTTCCCGTAATCGTCGAAGCAACTCGAGGCCATCGAGGCGCGGCATCTTGATGTCGCATACGGCAAGATCGGGCGGGTTATCGAGCAATGCCTTCAGTCCCGTCTCGCCATCGGCATAGACACGCGTTAAAAAACCCTCGGCTTTTAACGCAATCGACACAGACGTAAGAATATTGCGGTCGTCATCGATGAGGGCAATGGTCGCATTCACAATGTCCAACGATAAAGCATCGTCGAGCGCGCAGCAACCGGACAGCGTTTGACGGTGCACAAAGCGCCGCCTAAGCGCAGATGCATAAGTATTCAAAGACGGGTCACAACCGCGCTTAAATTGTAATGGAGTGATTATCGTGGCCGACCGCGCCCCAACATTTAAACTTGCCGATCAAGGCATCGAAACCGACGCATTGGTTCACTGGAATCTGACAACGGCACCGCTTTACGAACTCGCGATCGCAAATGGTGAGGGTATTCTCGCAAAGGACGGACCCCTCGTGGTTGAGACCGGAAAACATACCGGTCGGTCAGCCAAAGACAAGTTTATCGTGCGCGATGCCGAGACTGAAGCGACGATCTGGTGGGGCAAGACCAACCGGGGCATGACGCCCGAACATTTTGCCGCCCTGAAATCGGATTTCCTGGCAGCAATCGCTGACAAGAAAACGATTTACGCGCAGGATTTGTTCGGCGGTTCGCAACCCGAATACCGCGTCAATGTTCGCGTCATTACCGAATTCGCCTGGCACAGTCTCTTCATCAGGACGTTGCTCGTACGTCCGCACGTCGCCGACCTCGCCGGTTTCATGCCCGAGTTCACGATCATCGACCTGCCGAGCTTCCGCGCCGATCCGACACGTCACGGCTGCCGCGGCGAAACTGTGATCGCCGTCAGCTTCACCGAGAAACTGATCTTGATCGGTGGCACGGCCTATGCCGGCGAGATGAAGAAATCGGTGTTCGGCATTCTGAATTACAAGCTGCCGCTGCAGGGCGTCATGCCGATGCACTGTTCGGCCAACATCGGCGCAAAGGGCGACACGGCGGTGTTCTTCGGGCTGTCAGGCACCGGCAAGACGACGTTGAGTGCGGATGCAAGCCGCATCCTGATTGGCGACGATGAACATGGGTGGTCGGACACGGCGGTGTTTAATTTCGAAGGCGGATGTTACGCCAAGATGATCCGGCTTTCGGAAGATGCTGAGCCGGAAATTTTCGCAACGACCCGGCGCTTCGGTACGATCCTTGAAAACGTCGTGATCGATCCGGTGACGCGCGAACTCGACTTCGACGATGCGAGTCTGGCCGAAAACAGCCGCGGCTCCTATCCAATCGAATTCATTCCGAATTGCAGCGATGACAATCTCGGGCCAGCGCCGACCAATGTCATCATGCTGACAGCAGACGCGTACGGCGTCCTTCCGCCGATTGCCAAACTGACGCCGGAACAGGCGATGTATCATTTCCTGTCGGGGTACACAGCGCGTGTGGCCGGGACCGAAATCGGCGTCACCGAGCCCGAAGCGACATTTTCGACCTGCTTCGGTGAGCCCTTCATGCCGCGCCACCCCAGCGTCTATGGCAATCTGCTGAAGGAGCGGATTGCCAAGGGCGGCGCGACGTGCTGGCTGGTCAACACGGGCTGGACCGGCGGCAAAGCAACGATGCCCGGGATCAAGCGCATGCCGATCAAGGCAACGCGCGCGCTGTTGAACGCAGCCCTCGACGGCAGCCTGAACGACGCCGAATTCCGTACTGACCCCAATTTCGGGTTCAAGGTGCCAGTCGCGGTTGAAGGCGTCGACAGCGGCATCCTCGATCCGCGTGCGGCTTGGGCCGATCCGTCAGATTATGACGTGACGGCCAAGAAGCTCGTCGGACAATTTATCGACAATTTCGCGCAATTTGCGGATCACGTCGATGAAGGCGTGCGGCAATCTGCGCCAAAGGCAGCGTAAGCGCTTGTTTTTCTCGCGCGAGCCGAATGGTCCCGTGCGATCAGAGCGAGCCTGCCCGCCGATACCGTATATCACTGTGGGCGGAAAAGCGATCTCAAGAATTTCTGCGCCCGGCACGAGCTTGTGCGTAGCGGCGACATAGGCAGAAAGCGTCGTTCCCACCCAAACAGCATGCGCCGGTGCATAGGGCAATAACCCGAACGGAAAGACTGCGAAAAGATAGGGCGGGGGATAAGTAAAACGGATCGTTCCGTCGATCGCAACCGCTGCCATTTCCATCGATCGGTGGAGGTCGAGATCATAAGCTGCAACGGGAGCGCCTGCCAATGCCAGTTTGGCGGCAGCCCAGAAACTAACGAAATCTGTTTGCAGATTGTAGCGCAGGTTGGTCGCAATTGCAGTCATTATGACAAACATCGCGAGGATCGCCGCGATCTTTACGGCGCGGTCAAACAGCGAAGGCAGCATCGGGTCCATGGCCACCGGCCTACGCCCTCGTGGTTAATTCGGGGTAACGAACGAACCTGTTCACGATTCCGCCTGACAGCGCACGTGGGTGCGTTTAGTCATTCGATGTCTGAGTCGGGGAAACGCCGCAAATGAACATGATAGACATATTGAACCAGGCCGGTGGCATTGGCGCGATCGCCCGTGAACTCGGCGTTGACGAAAGCACGGCCGCATCAGGTGCAGCGGCGTTGCTTCCGGCGATCCTTGGCGGGTTCAAGGGGCAGGCGCAAGCACAGCCCGACGGTCTGGGCGGGTTGATCGGCATGCTCGGCGGCATGGGCGGCGGCGGTCTGCTGGCCAGCGTTTTGGGAGCCGGACCAAGCAATGTCGATGCGGGCAATAATGTGCTCGGTCAGATTTTCGGATCGAAAGATGTCAGCCGGACCGTGGCGGCCGATGCATCGGCAAAATCGGGTATCTCGAGTGAGTTGCTCAAGAAAATGCTGCCGCTGATCGCAATGGCAGTTGCGGGGTATATGGCCAATCAGGCGCGCGGTGCACAGGCGACCCCCGCTCAAGACACCGGCGGTGGGTTGGGCGGTATGTTTGGCAATGTGCTCGGTGGCATTATGAGCGGCGGGCAACAGAATGCACCGCAAACAGGCGGCATGATGGGCGGCCTCGGTTCGCTGCTCGACAGGGATCGCGACGGCAATCCGCTGAATGACATCATCGGCATGGCAGGCAAGTTCGGGCGTTAGACGCTTTCGACGATCAATACGCCGCGCTCGACCGCGATGACACGCAGCCGGTCGCCCGGTCGCGCATTGGCCCCGCGCGCCGACCAGACACTGTCGCCGACCTTCACGCGGCCTTGCAGTGCGTCGACGGGCTCGGTCGCGGTTACCATTGACCCGATGAGTCGTGCCACCCGGTCGTTCAGCATGGGATCGTCCGAGCGTATCGGATTGTTGTTCAGTAACTTGCGGCCAAGATAGATCGCAGCAATCGTTGCGACCGCAAAAACCGCAAACTGCGCCGCAAAGCCGATCGGAAGAAGTAAGGCAAGCACACCGGTCAACACGGCCGCACCGCCAATCCACATCAGGTAGACGCCCGGCAGCACCATTTCGGCGATACCAAGCACAGTGCCGCCGATCAGCCAAAGCCAGGGTGCCTCGATGCCGAAGGGGGCGGTCACTCGAACGGTCCCTTGCCGCGGGCGGCGGCCGGTGGCGTCGGTGCATCGCCCAATGCGTCTTTTGCAAGCTGGCCGATACCGCCAAGCGTCCCGATCAGCTGCGTTGCTTCAACGGGGAACAGGATCGTTTTGGCATTCGGGCTCGTCGCAAACAGCCCGATCGCTTCCACATATTTCTGCGCAATGAAATAATTGATCGCCTGTGCGCTGCCATTTTCGATCGCAACGGAAACGAGGCGGGTTGCTTCGGCTTCGGCCTGTGCCGATCGTTCGCGCGCTTCGGCATCCCGGAAAGCGGCTTCCTTGCGGCCCTCGGCTTCCAGAATCTGCGACTGCTTCTGGCCTTCGGCACGGTTGATGTCGTTCTGGCGCGCCGCTTCGGATTCAAGAATGGTCGCGCGTTTCTCGCGTTCGGCTTTCATCTGGCGCGTCATGGCATTGACGATGTCGGCGGGCGGGCGGATGTCCTTTAGCTCAACGCGCGTGATCTTCACGCCCCATGATTCAGTGGCAAGGTCGACGATGCCCAGCAGCCGGGCATTGATCTCGTCGCGCTTCGACAATGTCTCGTCTAGGTCCATGCTCCCCATCACCGTGCGCAGGTTGGTCGTCGTCAGCTGCATTGTCGCCAGGTAAAGATCGCTGACCTCATAGGCCGCCTTGGCCGCGTCGAGCACCTGGAAGAAAACCACACCGTCGACGGCGACCATAGCATTGTCCTTGGTGATGATTTCCTGTCCGGGAATGTCGAGCACCTGCTCCATCATGTTCACCTTGCGCCCGACACGATAGAAGAACGGCGGCACGAAGTTGAAGCCCGGCTCGGCGACGCGCACGAAGCGGCCGAAATGCTCGATCGTGTAGCGAAAGCCCTGGTGGACGATCTTGATGCTCGCGAA
>JAYTAP010000060.1:0-9657 GCA_043737475.1 Sphingomonas sp. | reverse complement strand
GCCCAGCCGTTGATGCTCAGTTCGTCTTGTCGCTTTGGCAACGGCTCACCGCTCGCTACGCGCAATTGCCATTCGACCAGATCGACGCCGGTAATTTCCTCGGTCACCGGATGTTCGACCTGGAGCCGCGTGTTCATTTCCATGAACCAGATGCGGTCGGCGCGCAGGCCTTCGGATGCATCGGCGATGAACTCGATCGTACCTGCGCCGACATAGTCGACCGCCTTGGCCGCGCGGACCGCGACTGCGCAGAGTTGTTCGCGGGTCGCTTCGTCCATGCCCGGCGCGGGGGCTTCCTCGATCACTTTCTGGTGGCGGCGCTGGAGCGAGCAGTCGCGTTCGAACAGATGGACGATGTTGCCGTGGGTGTCGCCGAATATCTGCACCTCGATATGACGCGGGCGCTGGATATATTTCTCGATCAGGACATGCGCGTTGCCGAACGACGCGGTGGCCTCGCGCTGGCAGGAGGCGAGCGCGTCGGCGAAGTCGGCCGCCGCTTCGACCTTGCGCATCCCCTTGCCGCCCCCGCCCGCGACAGCTTTAATGAGTACGGGATAGCCGATTTCAGCGGCCTGTCGCCCAAGGAACGCCGGGTCCTGGTTTTCGCCCATATAGCCGGGGGTGACTGGCACGCCCGCCTCGGCCATCAATTTCTTCGCCGCATCCTTCAGCCCCATTGCGGTGATGCTGGCGGGACGCGGCCCGACCCAGACCAGCCCCGCGTCGATCACGGCTTGCGCAAATTCGGCATTTTCGGAGAGGAAGCCATAACCCGGATGGATCGCCTCCGCTTTGGTGGCGAGCGCGGCGGCGATGATCTTCTCACCCACCAGATAGCTCTCGCGCGCCGGAGACGCCCCGATATGCACCGCCTCGTCGGCGGAACGCACATGCAGCGCCTTGGCATCGGCGTCCGAATAGACCGCAACAGTGCGAATGCCCATTGCCCGCGCCGTGCGGATGATCCGGCAGGCAATCTCGCCCCGGTTGGCGATGAGGAGGGATTGGATCATGGTCGGAATTCCTGCAGGTGCTTCTTATCGTTGCGAAAGAATGCGCCTTCAATGTAGCCACAGATCCACGATGCACAGACTTGGCCGCTTTGCGTGTAAGCGGATTTGTTTCCGCTGAAATCCAGCTTGGCGAGAAGATACACGAGTTCTTCGCCTGTCACGCCGGGGTTGGACGCTGCAGTTGAGTAAACCTTCCCCATCACACTCGTCAGCGATTTCGGGACGTTCTCGCCCGCCATCAACCGCGTTTGACGGAGCTTGAACTTTGCGGGTATCGCTTCAATCCCTCCTGCTGCTAGTTGCTCGGCAGCGTATTTCCTAAGTTCAACGCCATCGTGAGTATGCGAGGCTGCGTATGTTTGAGGATTTGTGAGCGGGCCGGTGCCTTCGCCCAACCGACCGATTTCGTGAATTAGCTCGGCTTCGCGAATCCAAGGTTCCTTCGAATGGAAGCTATCTATAGTGCGCACCACTTCTTGGCCGCGCGACCAAATTGAGCGGATGGTATCAATTTTTGAGCCCACCTCGCTGCCTTCCCGCGCGGCTTTCTCGTGCTCGAACAACCGACCTCGTTGACCAATGCCAACATAGAACGGGGTTCCAATGCCTCCAAAGCAGGGGTTCCCATCTGGTTGCCTCAGAACGTATACATAGTGTGGGCCATTGCCTGCGCGCAGCAGCGTATCTAGGTCTTGCTTTGTCTGGATAACTGGAACGGTCACATCCGGAACACCCCAAACCGGGGCGCCTCCTCAACCGGCGCGTTCAGCGCCGCCGCCAACGCCAGCCCCAGCACATCCCTTGTCTGCGCGGGGTCGATAATCCCGTCGTCCCACAGCCGCGCGGTGGCGTGATAGGGGTTGCCTTCGTCTTCGTATTTCTGGCGGATCGGCGCCTTGAAGACTTCGGCTTCTTCGGGCGTCCAACTGTCCGCATCGCGGTGCACCGACGCCAACACCGACGCCGCCTGTTCGCCGCCCATCACGCTGATCCGCGCATTGGGCCAGGTGAACAGGAAGCGCGGCGAATAGGCGCGGCCGCACATGCCGTAATTGCCCGCGCCGAAGCTGCCGCCGATCAGCACGGTGATCTTGGGCACCTGCGCCGTGGCGACGGCGGTGACGAGCTTTGCGCCGTGCTTCGCGATCCCTTCCGCCTCATATTTGCCGCCGACCATGAAGCCACTGACGTTTTGCAGGAACAACAACGGTATCCGCCGCTGGCAGGCAAGTTGGATAAAATGCGCGCCCTTTTGCGCGCTTTCGCTAAACAGCACGCCGTTGTTGGCGAGAATCGCAACCGGCATCCCCCAGATATGCGCAAAGCCGCAGACGAGCGTGGTGCCGTAGAGCGCCTTGAATTCGTGAAACTCGCTGCCGTCAACGATCCGCGCGATGACTTCGTGGACGTCATAAGGCGCGCGGACGTCGTCGGGGATGATGCCGTAGAGGTCCTCCATGTCGAATTTGGGCGGGCGCGGTTCTTTCAGGTCGAGGTCGGGTTTGTGGGTGGGCCCGAGGTGACTGATGATATCCCGCACGATCGTCAGCGCATGCTCGTCGTTTTCGGCGACATGATCGACTACGCCCGATTTGCGCCCGTGCGTGTCCGCACCGCCCAGTTCCTCGGCGCTGATCACCTCTCCGGTCGCAGCCTTCACCAGCGGCGGCCCGGCAAGGAAAATCGTGCCCTGCCCGCGCACGATGACCGTTTCGTCGGACATCGCAGGGACATAAGCCCCGCCCGCCGTGCAACTGCCCATGACGCAGGCGATCTGCGGAATCTGCCGCGCGCTCATGTTCGCCTGGTTGAAGAAAATACGCCCGAAATGGTCCCGGTCGGGGAAGACCTCGGCCTGATGCGGCAGGTTCGCCCCGCCTGAATCGACGAGGTAGATGCACGGCAGCCGGTTCTCGAGCGCGATCTCCTGCGCGCGAAGGTGCTTCTTGACCGTCATCGGATAATAAGTGCCACCTTTCACTGTCGCATCGTTGCAGACGATCATGCACTGCCGCCCCGACACCCGGCCGATGCCCGCGATCACCCCTGCGCCGGGAATTTCGCCGTCGTAGAGATCGTTTGCGGCCAGCTGCCCGATTTCGAGAAACGGCGAACCGGGATCGAGCAGGCGTTCCACTCTTTCTCGCGGTAACAATTTTCCCCGCGACACATGCCGCTCACGCGATTTCTCGTTTCCACCCCGCGCCGCTTCGGCAACTTTCGCCCAAAGCTCATCGCGCAATCCGCGATTGTGTGCGGCATTGGCACGGAAGGTATCGCTTTCGGCGTTCACCGCCGTCGCCAGAACGGGGGCACTCATGCTGCGCCGATCAGCTCGCGCCCGATCAGCATTCGCCGGATTTCATTTGTCCCCGCCCCAATGTCGAGCAGCTTGGCATCGCGGTAAAATCGTTCGACCGGCCAGTCCTTGGTATAACCCGCGCCGCCCAGCGCCTGAATCGCTTCGTTGGCGACTTTAACGGCGCTTTCGCTTGCCAGCAGGATCGCCCCAGCCGCGTCGAACCGCGTGATCTTGCCGGCGTCACAACTGCGCGCGACCGCATAAACATAGGCACGCGCCGAATTCAGCGCGACATACATGTCGGCGACTTTGCCTTGGATCAGCTGGAAGCTCCCGATTGCTTTGCCGAATTGCTGGCGCTCGCGAACGAACGGCACGACAACATCAAGACACGCCTGCATGATCCCCAGCTGAATCGCGGCCAGCACCGCGCGCTCATAATCGAGGCCTGACATCATGATGCCGACGCCGCCGTTGACCGGTCCCATGACATTGGCATCGGGCACTTCGCAGTCGTTGAACACAAGCTCCGCCGTCGGCGATCCGCGCATCCCCATCTTGTCGATCTTCTGGCCGATGGAAAAACCCGGCATGCCCTTTTCGATCAGAAATGTCGTGATCCCGCCCGATCCTTGACCGGTCTTGGCATAGACCACCAGCGTATCGGCATAGGCCGCATTGGTGATCCAGAACTTGGTGCCGTTGAGAACATAGCCACCCTGAACGGCTTCGGCTTTCAGCTTCATCGAGACGACGTCGCTGCCGGCACCTGCCTCGGACATGGCAAGCGAACCGACATGCTCGCCGCTGATCAGCTTGGGCAAATATTTGGCTTTCTGCTCAGCGTTTGCCCAGCGCGCGATCTGATTGACGCACAGATTCGAATGCGCGCCATAGCTCAGCCCGACCGATGCGCTCGCCCGCGCCACTTCCTCCTGCGCCACGACATGCTCGAGATAGCCGAGGCCCAGCCCGCCATCGGCTTCGGGCACCGTAATCCCGTGCAGCCCCAGCGCACCCATGTCAGGCCATAGCTCGATGGGGAAACGGTCGTTCGCGTCGATTTCGACCGCGATCGGCGCAATACGGTCCGTTGCAAAACGCGCTGTCGTGTCACGGATCATATCCGCCGTCTCGCCAAGAGCGAAGTCGAATTCGTGCGTCGCGCTCATCGTGATTGCATTCCATCAGCTGAAATTTTGATATCCGAACCGGCTACTGCAAGCGACATACGTCGTAAAATTGAAATGTATCTAATTTGTAGATAGAAAAGATCTATGATTAAACGATCACACGTTCGTCAGTTTCTTGCGGTCGTGGATGCCGGCAGTTTTACCTTGGCCACTGCTCGGGTCAGGGTAACACAGCCAACGCTGTCTATTGGAATTTCCGAACTGTAAAAACTGTTTGTATGCCGCTAATAATCGGTAACCGCAGGCACTTGCCTTTGGCGGAATCAGGGGGCCGTTTTCTACCGATCGCGAGAGCGCTCGAAACGAAATTCCGAAAAGCAGATCGGCTTGGCGAAACGACGGCTGTGGACTGGCCTGAAATAATAATTGGGTTGATCAAAACTCGCTTCGCTCGGGCTGCTCAAGCTTTCATTCGATCACGCCTGCAGCAGTTTACGGTCGCATGAAAAAGGCATTGAAGCACCGCCAAGCCCCTGATGCTATTACCAGCATCAGCGCGTCATGCCGCGACGCGTTCGCATTAGATTGAAAGCACCGCCATTGCTATGTGATATCTGAATTGACATTCACATCTAAATGTTATTATCTATGCGGATGAGTATAGCCCTGATCGAAAAACTTCGCAGTCATGTCGCCAATGGCAGCGTTTCGCGGTCGGGGCTCGCCCGCGCGGCGGGGCTTCATGCCAATACACTGCGGGATTTCGACGACATCAGCTGGAACCCTACAAGCGAAACGCTGCGTAAACTCGAGGCCTATCTCATTGCCAATGATGATCGCCCCACGCTGGTCCCGATCGAACAGATTATCGAGGAAGCACGCAACGGCCGCATGTATATCCTTGTTGACGACGAGGACCGCGAAAACGAAGGCGACCTCATCATCCCTGCGCAAATGGCGACACCCGACGCGATCAATTTCATGGCAACGCACGGCCGCGGGCTGATTTGTCTGGCTATGACGAAGTCGCGCGTCGACCAACTCGGTCTCGAACTGATGTCGCGCGCGAATGGTACGCGGCACGAAACAGCGTTCACGACGTCGATCGAAGCGCGCGACGGCGTTACCACGGGAATATCTGCAGCCGATCGCGCGCGGACGATCTCGGTCGCGATCGATGCCAGCAAAGGCGCGGAAGACATCGTCACGCCGGGGCACGTTTTCCCTCTAATTGCCCGCGATGGCGGCGTGCTGGTGCGCACGGGCCATACCGAAGCAGCAGTCGATGTGTCGCGGCTGGCGGGGCTCAATCCGTCGGGCGTGATCTGCGAAATCATGAAAGACGACGGCACGATGGCGCGGATGGACGATCTGCTCCGCTTTGCCCGACTTCATGGCATGAAAATCGGGACGATCCGCGATCTGATCGCTTATCGCATGCGCAATGATCATCTTGTCGAGCGCGTGTCGGAGAGCCAGTTTACCTCGGATTACGGCGGCGATTGGAAAGCAATGACGTATCGCAACAAAGTCGACGGCTCGACCAACGTCGTGCTGCAAATGGGCAAGGTTCTGCCTGACATGCCGACGCTGGTGCGCATGCACAGCATTTCGGTCTTTTCCGATCTGTTGGGGCAGCAAGGCCCGCGCAAGCGCACGTTGCAGCGTTCGATGGTCGAAATCGGCAAGGCTGGCGCAGGGCTCATTGTCTTGCTGATGCCGAACGATCCGGAAAGCCTGACGCGCGAAATCGGCGGCACCCCGCGCACCGAAATGGACCTGCGGAGCTACGGCATCGGTGCACAAATTCTTGCTGACCTCGGCGTGCACCACATGACATTGCTGACCAATGCACATCGGAATGTGATCGCGGTCGAAGGCTACGGACTGAATATCGTCGGCGAGCAGCCCATACCGGAGGTGTAAACGTGGCCAAACTTCTCATTGTCGAAGCGCGTTTCTATGATCACCTCAACGACCTTCTGCTCGACGGCGCGCGGGCAGCGATCACGGCTGCCGGCCATCACAGCGATACGATCACCGTGCCAGGTGCGCTCGAAATCCCTGGTGCCCTATCGATTGCTGCGGAAAGCGGACGTTACGATGCCTATGTTGCGCTGGGTGTCGTGATCCGGGGCGAGACCTATCATTTCGAAATCGTCGCCGGCGAAAGCGCGCGCGGGATCATGGCGTTGACGATGGACGGGCTGGCCATTGGCAACGGCATCCTGACGGTTGAGAACGAAGCGCAAGCGCTGACCCGCGCGAAGCCGACGGAGAAAAACAAGGGCGGCGAGGCGGCGAGGGCGGCGCTGGCGATGCTCGCATTGAAAGCGCAATTCGCGTGAGCGGCTATCCCGTAATCGAGACCGAAAACCTGATCCTGCGTGTCCCCGAAGCATCCGACCTCGATAGCTGGACGATCATGAATTCGGATGAAGAGACAATGCGTTTCATCGGTGGCGTTGCGTCGCGCGCCGAAACATGGCGACAGCTGTGCACGATGCGTGGCGCGTGGGACATCCGCGGATTTGCGATGTTCTCGCTGATCGAGAAGGCAACGGGGGCTTGGGTCGGGCGGATCGGCCCGTGGATGCCCGAGGGCTGGCCGGGCGAGGAAGTGGGCTGGGGCGTATCGGCGCAATTCGCCGGCAAAGGCTATGCCTACGAGGCTGCCGTTGCGTCGATGGATTATGCCGTCGATGTTCTGAATTGGCCGTTCGTCATCCATACGATCGACCCCGAAAACATGCGATCGATCGCGCTGGCCAAGCGGCTTGGATCGACCAACGGCGGGCCGACGCAGCTCCCCACGCCGTTTGAAAGCGCGCGCGTCGATGCCTGGGGCCAAAGCGCCGATCAGTGGCGCGCGCGACGGGTATCGGCAAAGCCATAGTATTGCGCGGCGTGTTGCGCCTATGATTGGCGGAACGGGACGAGGGTTGTTATGTTCAAAGTATTGCGCGTGCCCGAAAAGCTGTTTTCGATCGTCATGTGGATCGTTTCGCTTGTCTTCGCAGGGTTTCTGATGGGGCTCGGGCAGCTTGTCATCGGCGATCTGCCGCTGGCCACCAAGCGCGTCGAGGTCAGTCAGTTTATCGACCCGACCGCGCTTGCCAATGTTCGGGCCGAGTGGCGCACGCTCGATGCGCGACGCGACGCTCTAAATCCCAATACTGACGCCGCCAACCTGAAAACCGAAGCGGCGCGCAACGAATATAATGCAGCGAAGCAGCAATATGACAACTGGATATTGACACGTCAGGCGACAACAGATCCCGAGCAGGATCCCGAAGTTGTTCGCCGCACGAAACAGCTTGATACGCTATCGGCTGCCGTCCGCGAAACCGAAAAGGTCAGTGAAGCGGTCAGCGCCGAACGGCTCGTGATCGACAATGCAATCAATGCCAATGGCACGCGACTGACTGAATTGGAGGCAGGCGCTCAACAAGCGTTTCAAGCAGCCGTCTTCAGGTCCGAGTTACTCGTTTTTGGTCTGCGCCTGCTTGTTACGCTGCCGCTTCTTGTCTTGGCCGGCTGGTTCACCGTCAACAAGCGCAAGAGCGAATATTGGCCGTTGATGCGCGGGTTTGCGCTTTTTGCGCTTTACGCATTTTTCTTTGAACTGGTGCCTTATCTGCCGAGCTATGGCGGCTATATCCGCTACATTGTCGGGATCGGGCTGACGCTGATCGCGGGGCATTATACGATCAAATGGATGCGTCATTATCTGGCAACACGTGCGGTCGTCGAGCAGCAGGCCGAAGTGGAGCGGAAGCAATCGATACGGTATGAAGATGCACTCAAGAAAATGTCGTCAGGTGTTTGCCCGGGCTGCGAACGTGCCGTGGCAACGACGGGCGACGTGCTTGCCGATTTCTGTGTGCACTGTGGTATGAACCTGTTCGATCACTGCAAGTCATGTGGGAAGCGCAAATTGTCGTTTTTCCGCTTCTGCATGCAATGCGGTATCCCAGCTGCGGGTAACGCGAATATCACCCCCGCAACATCTTAGTCCGTGCGTAGGCCTGCGTGCCGCGGGTCATCACTTCGTCTTCATCGATTATATCATCGACTGACAAGTCGGGCAGCGTGTCGAGCGCGGTATACACGGGAGCAAAATCGGTTTCGACCGTAATTTGCAACAGGTCATCAAACGACGGGATAACGAAATAGGTCTGTTGATAATCGTCAATCCGGTAATCTGTGCGCATCACCCGCCGAAGATCGAACCCGATGCGGTTGGGACTGGGATCATCGAGCGCGAAAATGCTTTCGCCGTGGCTCGAAACAATGCCTGATCCATAAATCCGTAAACGCCCGTCCTCGCGGACCAGCCCGAATTCGACCGTATACCAGTAAAGCCGCGCGAGCCGCTTGAGTGCGCCTAACGACCCGGCACGCTGCCCGCCTTTTCCGTAAGCGACCATATAATCGGCAAACACCGGGTCGGCGAGCATTGGGACATGGCCGAAGACGTCATGGAAAACATCGGGTTCCTGAAGATAATCGAGCTGGTCGGGTCGCCGGATGAAATTGCCCGCGACGAATATCCGATCGGCAAGACAATCGAAAAACACATCGTCGGGGATAAGACCTGGCACGGCAACGACGCGCCATCCGGTTGCGGCGGTCAACCGTCCGGACAGTTCGGCAAAATCGGGAATGCCGGGCTGCGACAACTTGAGCACATCGATCCCGCGAAGAAACGCGTCCGAAGCTCGACCCGGCAGCATGGCCGACTGCCGCGCAAACAGCGTGTCCCATGTTGCATGGTCCTGTGCAGAATAATGCGCCCAGTCTTGCGGGATAATCCAGTCACTAGCGCTCGTCATGCGCCCCCTTTACACCGCCATGATGCGACCGCAAAGCCGCCGCCTGATTGCAATGTTGTTGGCGCCGGTCGGTCTTTATTTTGCGGCAGCGGGCGTGCTCAGCCACGTGCCGGTTAATGCCGGCTGGCTCGAACCTGCCGATGGTGTGACAATCTATCTGGCCAGCAATGGCGTTCACACCGGCATTGTCGTTCCCGTCACGGCAGCGGGAATCGACTGGCGCGGGCGGGTTCGGCCGTCTCACCTGCCAAATCCTGCATCCGCTGGACCGTGGTTGCTATTCGGATGGGGTGACCGCGACTTTTACCTGAACACGCCGACTTGGGCCGATGTTCGCCCCGGCACAGCGCTTTCGGCATTGATCGGCAGCG
>JAYTAP010000059.1:0-4001 GCA_043737475.1 Sphingomonas sp. | reverse complement strand
CCACGCTGGCAATGGAGGGCGCGCCATGGCGGATCGCATGATAGCCGCCGTCAACACGAATATCGGTGCCGTTTACCCACCCCGATGCATCGCTCAGCAAAAACGCGATTACCGCGGCAATTTCACCAGGTAACCCGTGCCGCCCGGTCATTGCTGCTGCTGCCGCAAGTCGCTCAAGTCCAATGGACGCTTCGAAATCCTTCAGAATTGGCGTTTCGACCGGTCCCGGGCTGACTGTCGTCACGCGGATCCCGCGCGGGTGCAGCTGCACGGCCAGCTGCATCGCCCAGCGGTTAAGCGCGGCTTTCGAAATTTCATAAGCACGAGCGCCGGGCAGGTCGGCGACTCGAGCAAGCGCGGCTGCGCGCGGGGCATCGATGAGCGCATCGAGTGCATCGTCGGCCCAGTCGCAACGCAGCGCCGTGACGCTCGACACGGCAACGATACTCGCGCCAGCCACAAGGCGTGGCAATAAAGCTTCGGTCAGTGCGACAGGCGCAAGCGTGTTTACAGCAAGGATCGTTGCCGCATCACTCGTGCCCGGCAGTCCGGCGACATGCGCAATGCCCGTGAGTGGTCCGTCGATCGAATGCGCCGCTCGCACAAGGTCGTCAGGGTCGGAGAGATCGCAGACGATCCCCTCCGGCACTGCGGTCCGGTCAAGTGCGACACTGCCCGGCGGCAACAGCGCAAGCAGCGCGGCTCCGATACCGCTTGCAGCACCTGTGACCAGCACTGTCATGACCAGCGCACCGGCATCGTGCTCCACCCTGTAAACCAGTTCGACGGCAAGCGCTCGGGTTCGCCGAGCAGCTCCATCGATTCAATTCGGTCCAAAAAAGCCTCGAGGAACAATTGGGTTTCAAGCCGCGCGAGATGTGCACCGACACAAAAATGGGCACCCATGCCGAAACCGACATGCGCGTTGGGCTTGCGGTTGATCTGCAAACGGTCAGGGTCATCGAACTGGCGTTCGTCGCGGTTTGCGCTTGCGAACCACAAAACGACTTTATCGCCTGCCCGAACCGGCGTTCCGTAAAGGTCGATGTCGGTGGCGGCTGTCCGGCGCATGTGCGTAACCGGGGAGACGAAACGGCAAAACTCTTCGATTGCTGCGGGGATCAGACGGCGGTCTGCGCGCAGCTTGGCGAGTTCATCGGGTTGACGGAGCATTTGCGCAAAACCACCCGTCAAAAGGAAGCGGGTCGTTTCGTTACCTGCGACGGTCAGCAGAATGAAATATGCATCAAGTGCCTGTTCGGCGAGTGGTTTGCCATCGATCTGCGCTGCGACCAAAGCGCTTGTCACGTCGTCAGCGGGCGACTTGCGACGGGTGTCCGCAAGCCAGCGAAAATAGTCGAACAAGCTGCCCCGCGCTTGCGCCTGCGCGGCGTTATCGGCGCGGACGTCGGACATGCGATTAGCCCAGAAAACGAGCTGCGCGCCATCATCGGGCGGAACCCCGAGCAAATCGGCAATAACCAGCATCGGCAACTGAACCGCGATAGCATCCACAAAATCAAATGCTATGCCACGCGGCGTCGCATCGATCAGCCGATCTACGATGCCGCGAAACCGCTCCTGACGACGCGCTACTGCCTGTCGTGACAGCGCGGGAAGCGCGATATTGCGCAGTTGACCGTGCAGCGGCGGATCACTGTTATGGACGCTCGGATGGCCGTGACCCTCTGCACGGCGATCTTTTATTTGTGTGCCCTGTCCCGACACGAGCCGACCATGATCGCGAGCCGCGTCGCTGACATGCGCGTAGCGGGTGAGCGACCAGAATCCCGGACCGTCGGGTTCGGGGTTGAACGCAACCGGTGCCGTATCCCTCAGGTGACGAAATGCCTCATGCTCTTGCGAAGCCGTAAATGTCGAAAGGTCAAGCAAATCGATTTGAGTCACGCGGAAGCGCCGAAAATCGTACGATGCCACACAAGACCACTTGCGCGTCCGAGCCGCTCGATAAGCTCTTGCGTCGGATCTGCGGTGGCAAGGCCCAGCTGGACATAGGCCATTTGCTCGGTCATCGACGACAGGCTTTCGGCAACCATTGCAGCATCTTCCAGTGGCGCAATGTGACTCTCGGCGATCAATCCTTCGACCCAACGCAACGTGCGCGTGGTAAACCGGCCACGCATACCGATCCACAATTCGCGAAACCCGGTGTTTTCGGCACGTGCCGCCGCTTCGCGCGAGACGCGCAACATCTGCCGGTGTTGCGCATATTCGCTGAAGAAAAGGACGTTGCGCGCACATAGCTGGTCGACCGTCGGCCGTCCGTTACCCGCAGCACCGCGATTGCTCGTCTGGCGCAGGCCGTCATAAAGACGCATCAGCGCGGCCAACAATATGGCATCCTTGTCGGCAAAATGGCGATAGAAGAGACCGTGGCTTACGCCGGCCTCGGCAACAATGTCGGCAATGCGCGCCGCATCGTAACCACGTTGACCAAAGATTTTTTCGGCAGCGATCAGCAAGCGTTCACGCGTTGCACGCCCCTTTGGCGTTGGCGGCAACGCTGTGTCATCCGGTTGTAGCGAGCCCGCAGTTATCATCGTTTCTCCAACGCGGCGCTTCGATCCGCTCGCAACCTATCATCGCAAATGCAAAGATGATGTCAATGTCAGTTTTTCGCATTGACGGACCGAGGCAGACGCGCAACATTCGTCGTAACGATAAAACAGGAGAGTAGCGATGGGATCGACCGCGCGCGAACAACGCGAAGAAGATGGCCGTCAACATGATGGCTTTGCGACGGTTGCTGCCATTACCCACGATTCGATCAGCAAAGACAGATGGATCGTCGATAGTGATCCGTCGCCACGCTTTCCGATCTACACGCGTGCGAACATTGGAGAAGTCTTCCCGGATGTCGTCATGCCATTTTCGTGGACGCTGTGGGGGATCCCCCACACCGAAATCGGCTGGCGGGCGGGGCTCGCTCAACTCGGGGCGTTCGACCTGGAGGAATTCACGCCGAACGCAATGGAAATGCTCGGTGTCTTTGGCGGTTACGGGTATCTGAATGTGTCGGCCAGTCGCCTGTTCGGCGTCCGGACGCCAGGCATGTCGGCAGAGGCGATCGATGCCAGTTTCTTTGGCGAACAGCCCGATGTGCCTCCCTACGCACCACGCGACGGTGACGAATCACCCAAGCACACCGCGCGATTGGGCGAGATGCTTGCGTCGTTGTTCACCACCACCGACTATCCAGAATTGACGCAGATGCGCGCCGATGTTTTGGCAATCCGCGCTGCACGCCCGGACCTGTCCGCGATGTCGGATGCTGCCTTGCTCGACTACACGCGCACGTTGTGCGCGGCGCACTGGGAACGGCTCTGGACCCGCCATATCGTTGCGACATATCATTCGATGATCCCAACCGGTGCGGTCGCGGGTATTTGCGGGGCAGTCGGCATGCCCGAAGTTGCAGCGGACATCATGGGCGCAGCGGGCGACGTTGATTCAGCGCTTCCGGCCAAAGCGCTCTGGAAGCTATCGAGACAGGTTCGGGCGTCGGCCGCACTGACAGCTGCTTTCGATGCCAGGTTGCCAGCGCTTCGCGAACGCGTCGGGTCTGCAAGTCCCGAATTTTCCGAAGCATTTGAGGCATTCCTCGCCGAATACGGATTTCGCGGTTCGCAGGAATGGGAGATGCGCAGCGCAACTTGGGAACTGGCGCCGGACGCGCCGCTGGCCGCGATCGAGCGTTTGCGCCACGCAGCCGATTCGGACAGCCCCGACAGCCGGATGACAGCACGGCTTGCGGCACGCACAGTCGCGATCAGCGCATTGCGTGCCGCGCTCGGTGACACGCCCGAGCGCGGGCAGTTTGACGCCGCCGTTGCGGTTGCAGGCATTTGTTTTGCCGCGCGTGAGCGGACCAAGACAACCTGTGTCATCCTTTCACACGAAATGCGGATGGCCATGTGGGCGCTAGGCAATCGAATGGTTGCGCGTGGCCATTTCGATCGTGCCGATCAGTTCGCTTTGTT
>JAYTAP010000058.1:0-4060 GCA_043737475.1 Sphingomonas sp. | reverse complement strand
TTTCAGTGTTGTTGAGCAGCGGATTGGTCCAATAGAAACCAAATTCCGAATAGAGATTGTCATTCCATTTGCGATCAAGCGACAGGTCAACAATTGGGTAGCGCACGCGATTTGGCGAAAAAGTGTTGGTGTCGGGAAAAGCATCCTGGAAAATGATTTCGGTATACTGGCCGTTCACTCTGAACTCACTCTTATCGTCAACTTTCCAAAGATATTTGAAACCGGCGTTGGTGCGATTGAGCGGGAATTTCTGCACGCCGCCGCCGGCCGCAACATTGTCGACATAGGCCGCCGGATCATAGATGCGCGGGCCATCGGTTTGCTGCGAACCGCCATACACCATGAAGCTGTGATCACCGTCCGCCGTCAACGGAAAACTGGCATTGCCCCAAAGCTCGCGCGAATTGAACGAGCCATAGCTTGCCCCGAATTCGAATTTCTTGCTGCCGTCCGGGCGCTTGGTGATGATGTTGACGATGCCGATGCCGCCGTTGCTGCCAAAGAACAGGCTGTTTCCGCCGCGAAACACCTCGACGCGCTCAATCATGTGCGGATCGATCGTTGTTGCTGGCCAGATCGTCTCAAGTGCCGGGCCGCGATCATAAAGCGGGACATTGTCAAGCACGACCAACGTATCGCGGTCACCGCCACCATCGAGCCGAATTGTATATTCGCCTTCGTCGGGCGAGTAGCCGATGTTCACGCCCTTCAGCAGGAACTGCGCCACTTCGGCAAAATTGCTCGAGCCGCTCGCGGCAATGGTGTCGGCGTTCACAATTTGCACATTGTTGCCGAATTCGATGGCTTGCGCGGCAACCGGCGTTGCCTTCTCGCGCGTGCCGGTCACGATAATGGCACTGGTGTCCGCTCTTAATTGCTCGGCTTCGGGTCGCTGCTCCGCTGCGGCTGCCACCGTAGAAAGCAGGGCGGACGCCGCCGCCGCTGAAAGCAAACTCCGGGCAATGCGATTCGATTTCAAGTTCATAGTGTACCCCTGGACTTATACAATCACTTCACAGTGCCTATTACTTAGTAGTAAGCGGCATACGACTGCACTGCTGATCGACGAATCCCGGTTCGCACATAATCATTACAAACATGCGACGACTTTGTTGTATACTGTTGGTAACATTTCTATTTTCTTGTAACCTAATATTACTTAAAATGCCATGACGCTGTAACAATTGGGAGCGAACGAGTTCCAAAGGAAGTCCGGAAGCAGCGCGGCTCGCGCGACGCATTGTTGTCGCAGCGTCAGGGGGTGAGATGGAAAATCTACGCCGTTTCGTTTTTGTTGTCGGCGCTATGCTCGCTGCGCCGACGCTTGCTCAGATCAGTGGGAGGCCGCAGCGCAATGTTTCTGATCCGGGTGTTGTGACGACCCGGCAGGCAATCACCCCCGCCGGTTTCCAGAGCGTGTTCGACGGCCGCGTACATACCGTGGCTCCCAGCGTCGTGACCACCTGATCCACGATCAAGGGCTGGAACATGCCTTATCCAAAGCCCTTACCACAGCATTCAGCCCGATGAAGTTCGAATACGAAGAGGATAGCGACGATGACTAGCAAAGACACTTGGATAGCGCTCGGACGGCGGCACTTTCTGGCTGCAACCGGTGCGGCATTGATCCTTCCTGCTTCGGCCGTGCGCGCGCAGATCAAGTCAAACCCCTTCATGCTAGGCGTTGCATCGGGCAGCCCGCGCGAGACGACCGTGATCCTCTGGACCCGGCTCGCGCACAATCCGCTCGAGGGCGGCGGCATGCCTGCAAGTATCGTCCCGGTGCAGTACCGGGTCTGCACCGATGCTGCGATGCAAAAGACGTTCCGCGAGGGTAGCTTCGATGCGCGACCGGAAGATGCGCATTCGGTCCATGTGCGCCTTGAGGGGCTGCAGCCGGGCCGCGAATATTGGTATCGCTTTATGGTTGGCGATTTCGAAAGCCCGGTCGGTCGGACGCGCACCGCCAGTCCCACCGACGGCACCGCCAAGCTAGCCGTCGCCAGCTGCCAAGCTTATGAAACCGGTTTTTTCGCCGCATTTGCCGACATGGCGGCTTGGTCGCCCGACTGCATCATTCATGTCGGTGATTATATCTACGAAGGCGGCGCTAGCCCACTCGGTACGCGCACGCGTGATTATGACGGCGAAAGCGTCACCGCCACAGTTGTCCGGCAGCATAATAGCGCCGAGATTACAACGCTCTGGGACTACCGCAATCGCTATGCGCTCTATCGCGGCGATCCCTCGCTTCAGGCTGCGCACGCCGCCGCGCCCTGGATCGTGGCAATGGACGATCATGAGATCGACAACAATTGGGCGGGCGACATTCCGCAGGACCCGGAGAAACAGACGCGGCTCGAATTCAAGGTGCGCAAGCTCGCCGCGCTCAAGGCTTATTGGGAGCATATGCCAATTGAGCAGCCGCCGACGATCCGTGGGTTTGAGGCAAAACTCAGAATGCACGATGCTTATCGGTTCGGCCCTGCGCAGGTACACCTGCTCGACACGCGTCAGTTCCGCAGCGATCAGGCATGCGGAGATCCCTTCATCGGCGCGGGCTGCGATGTGCTCGCCGATCCTGCGCGCACCATGCTCGGTCCCGCACAGGAAGCTTGGCTCATAAATTCGCTGAAGCGATCATCTGCGCCGTTCAACGTGCTTGCCTCGCAAATTTGGTTTGCCCCCTATCGGCATGCCGCCCCAGGCGCGCCCTTTTATGGTAATACCGATCAATGGGACGGTTATCCGGCGGCTCGCCAGCGGCTGCTTGACGTGCTCGGGGGCATCTCGAACCCCGTTTCAATCGTGGGCGACTGGCATAGTGCAGCTGCGCAGGTTCTGACTGCCGATGCCGACGATCCGAAGTCGCGTCGTATCGGGCACGAATTCGCTGGCACCTCGATCAGCTCGATGTGCCCATGGGCTGGGCGCATGGAGCGATCGCGAGAGTTCAATCCACAGCTGGCTTATTTTAACGGAGCCAAGCGCGGCTACGCGCGGTTTACAGTTGATCAGAAGCGCTGGACGACGCAATATCGCACAGTCGTCGATCCACTCGACGCCGAATCAACGTCGGTCACCGATTGTGAGCTGCGCACCAATGACTTCTGAGCGCCGGCTGGGTGATAACCATCGCCCCCTCCAAAATGGTGAGGACAGCAGCCGGCACAAAATCCTTCAAAGGTAGTTTCGTGCCGATTACGGTCGATGATGTTGCTTTTTCAGACGTTCGTTCACTTAAGTGTTGGGGGGTTAGGCGACAGTGCAGAGCGAGCAAAAGCAGACCTCGTCACGATCCGCAACGGCGAAAACATGGTCGCCGTCAGTCCGCACCTGGCATACCAACTGGCCGGCCGCTACGAGCGCAAAGGTGATCGGCGCTCGGCGCTTAGTTGGCTCGCGCGAGCGCCGATCAATGACACGCGGCAGCAATGGTCAGAACTCTTTTCGCCCGACGCCGCCGGACTTCGAGCGGACCCTGCCTTCTTCCGCAAGATGGCGGATCTCGGCCTTGCGCGCTGGTGGGTCACGCATAATAGGTGGCCAGATTTTTGCGCCGAACCTGGCCTCACGTACGAATGTGCCAGTGAGGCCGAAAAGCTCGGCATCATCAGACGAATAGGTACAGTCAAGGCCATTGCACCACTGTTTCCCAGATCGGTTAAGAGCTAGTCCTGCTCCCTCATGTTCCTCGAATTCACCGCATTTGTTCTGGTATGTTCTTATAAAACAGTTGTTTATTGCAGCTCGTTTAGAGCGTTTTCTCGGCCAAGAACCAAATGCAGGTTAGTCTGACAGTGCCGGGGCAACTACTCAGGCTGGTGGGTCCGAAAAATCGGAAAGGTCGTCAGGCCCCTTATGGCGAGGCGATTGTGTAATTTACAAACCCGATGCCTGACGCAAAAGAGTCTTTTGAACTAGCTAAGGGCGAGCTATGTCGTTCCGATTAGAAATTGCTTACGGGTTGATCGCGTTAATGGTGGTGGCTGCCATGGTGGTCGCCAGAGCCATTTGGAAAAGGCAGAAGGCGCATCGCCGCATGATGCGTGGCGTCCGT
>JAYTAP010000057.1:0-1535 GCA_043737475.1 Sphingomonas sp. | reverse complement strand
AATTTTTATCCGGTCGGCGGCGGCTGTTGCGAGTTGTCTTGCTTCTTCGACGTTGCCGCTATCGACCCGCGCCAACGCGACTGCCATCCGGCGGTAGGGCCGGGTGTGCGGTTTGCCGAAAATGCGAACGTCGACATGCGTACCGTAGGTGGCGAGCGCGAGCGCGTCGGCAAGGCCGACTATATGGAAATCTTCTGCATCGCGGTCGGCGAGCACCACGGCACTGGCGGACGCACCAAGCAAGGCGATTTCCGGGATTGGCAGGCCGAGAATGGCGCGCGCATGGAGGTCGAACTCGGTCAGCGTCTGCGACACCAAGGTAACCATGCCTGTGTCATGCGGGCGGGGTGAAAGTTCGGAGAAGATGACTTCGTCGCCTTTGACGAAAAACTCGACGCCGAACAGCCCGTATCCGCCGAGCGCATCGGCGACTTTTGCTGCCATACCCTGCGCCGATGTGAGAGCCGCGCCGGACATCGCCGCCGGTTGCCAGCTTTCGCGGTAATCGCCGCGCTCCTGACGGTGACCGATGGGCGGGCAAAAATGTATGCCGTCCCGCCCTTGTGGATTTTGGGCCCGGAGCGTCAGCAGCGTTATCTCGTAATCGAAGTCGATAAACTGCTCGGCAATCACGCGAAGCCGGTCGCCGCGCATTCCGGCGGCGGCATAGTCCCACGACACGTCGATATCGGCCTCGCAATGCATTGTACTCTGGCCTTTGCCCGAAGAGGACATAACGGGTTTTACAACCAGCGGCAGGCCAAGCTGCGCCGCCGCCGCATGCAGTTCCTCACGGCTCTCGGCATAAAGATAACGGGACGTGGCCAGCCCCAGTTCGGACGCGGCGAGATCGCGGATGGCATCGCGGTTCATCGTGAGTTGTGCAGCGCGGGCACATGGCACGACAGTGAAGCCTTTGGCTTCATAATCGACAAGCACTTCGGTGCGGATCGCTTCGATTTCTGGCACGATATAGTCGGGACGGTGCTTCTCGATTGCCGTCCCTAAGGCCGCGCCGTCAAGCATAGAAAACACTTCAGTTTCGTCGGCCACCTGCATCGCCGGGGCGTTCCCATAATTGTCGCAAGCAATGACGTAGCAGCCGAGCCGCTTTGCCGAAATCACGAACTCGCGCCCAAGCTCGCCGGAACCAAGCAACAAAATTTTTGCAGTCGGGGTCATTTGTAATGCTCGCGCCGGTCCCCGAAATCGCGGACGCGCTTGCGCCATGCTTTATAGCTGCCCGGTTTGAGATGCGTGCGCATAAGTGTTTTGATCTGGTCAGGCGATACACCGTGCTGCGCCGTTATCAGTGAGAAACTGACATGATCGGACAGCGCCATTTCGACGATCTCGCTAATCTGGATGGTGGTCAGATCGGGAGCTATCGGCATTACAATGGCCAGTGACCGGTATCATGGTCGAGATGCTGGTGGTTGCTTGCTTTGATCGTAGAGACGTGGTCTGCCATCGTTTGCTCGGTCGTTCCCTGATCGGCCAGAGTGCAAATGTCGCTGAACCACGGCATCCGCGCC
>JAYTAP010000056.1:0-1540 GCA_043737475.1 Sphingomonas sp. | reverse complement strand
ATGAAGCTTGCCGAATTTGCGATCCGCAAATGGCAACTGACTCTGGTGCTGTTCGCATTGTTGATAGCGCTCGGCTATTCGGCGCTGACATCGATACCGCGTGCCGTCGACCCTCATTTTCCTCTACCCGTGGTCACTATCATCGCGGGCCAGCCGGGTGCCGACGCGGCCGAGATCGAACAAACCATCGTCAAGCCGATCGAGGAGATCATGCAGGGGCTCGACGACGTCGAAGAAATCAATTCGACCAGTAATGACGGCAGCGCCGTAATCCGTGCGCAATTCGACTGGACCGGCGATCCCGATGAGTATTTCAACGATGCAGTGCGAGAAGTTACCGCCATCAGGTCGCGGCTGCCCGCCGATTTGGCCAGACTCGAATTCCGCAAGGTGCGCACCACCAATGCGGCCGTCGTGCAAATCGCGCTCGTATCCAAAACCGCAAGCTGGCGGCGGATGGACAAATACGCTCAGGATATCAGCGAGGCTTTCTCGCGCTTCAAGGACGTCCGTGCGACCGAAACATTCGGGCTACCACAGCCTGAAATAACGATTGCGATCAACCCCGGGCGGCTTGCCGAATTGCGTATGCCCGCTACCCAGATTGTCGATGCGCTGCGGCTCGGCGGCGCCGACGTTGCGGGGGGCGCGGTTACCAGTGGGGCGCGTCAATATAGCGTCGAAGCCGGTGGCGCATTTCGCGATCTTGACACCATTCGTAACCTGCCACTTCGTTCGAACGAGGGAACAGTTTTGCGGCTGGGTGACGTGACCGATGTTGCATGGGGAGCCGCAGAGGCGCGGTCGCGCGTCAGTCACAACGGCACACGCGCCGTCTTTATTAGCACCAATCAGAAGAGCGGTACCGATGCCACCCGTCTGCGCGACAGGCTGGTCGCCGAACTGGAGCGGCAGAAGGAGCTTTTACCTCCGGATATCGAGGCGGTCGTGCAATTCGACCAAAGTGCCGATATCACCAAGCGGTTACGCGAGCTGGCGCGTGATTTCATGATTGCTCTGTTTCTGGTCGGGATTACGCTGTTGCCACTCGGCTTTCGTGCAGCGGCGATCGTGATGGTTTCGATCCCGCTATCGCTGGCTTCGGGGTTGCTCGCGGTCCATACCATCGGGTTCAACATGAGCCAGCTAGTGGTTGCGGGGTTCATCTTGTCGTTGGGGTTGCTAGTCGACGATTCCATTGTTGTCATTGAAAATATCTCGCGGCACCTGCGAATGGGCAAGGAACGCGCGCAGGCCGCCATCGATGCGACCAGTGAAATCAGCGCAGCCGTGCTTGGTTCGACCGGCGTACTGGTCTTTGCGTTTCTGCCGATGTTTTTTTTACCGGGTGGGGCCGGTCAATATGTCAAAAGCTTCATCGCCACGATTGTTCTGACAGTGACGGCATCGATGATCGTGTCGCTGACGATCATCCCCTTTTTGGCAAGCCGGATATTGAAGCGCGATGCCGATCCGGAGGGCAACGCGCTATTGCAATGGGTCATGCACAATATCGACCGCTTCTATAAACCATTGCTCC
>JAYTAP010000055.1:0-24906 GCA_043737475.1 Sphingomonas sp. | reverse complement strand
ACACCTTCGATCCTCGAAAAACGGCCTGACCCAAGGCCTGCCAGCGCCAGCGCTTGTCGCGTCGCTTCGGCCCGCGCGGTCGACAGCAGCCAGTTGTTCATCGCGCCGTTGCGGACATACGGCAGCGCGTCGGTGTGCCCCCGGACGATCAGGTCATTGGGAACGTCGCCAGCGACATTGGCAACTTCAGCAACCAAAGCACGCGCGTCAGGCAGCAACTGATCGGTGCCGACACGGAACATCGAGAATTCGGCTTCGTCGACAATATCGATCCGCAATCCCTCACGCGTTTCGGTAAAGCGGATGTTCTTCATCAGCCGCTTCAGGGCATCGCTGCGTTCCATCCGGACATTTAATGCACGGGCGATGTCCTTGAAATTCGTCCGGTCCTGTTCACGCGAAACGGGAATGGCACGCGTCCCCGTGCCCGCAACCGACGTCGCCAGATTGTCGCGCGCCATGATTGAATCCCCTTGAAGCAACCCTGACCCGCCCGCTGCGCCTTCTTTCTTGGTAATCAGCGTCGGCGCGAAATAATCGGCAATCGATTTGCGCTGCTTCTCGGTCGTCGCGCCGAGCAGCCACATGAGCAAAAAGAACGCCATCATCGCAGTCACGAAATCGGCATAGGCGACTTTCCACGCGCCGCCATGGTGCCCCGCGTGCGGCGCTTCATAGATTTTCTTGACGATGATGGGACGTGGCGGCGGTTCGTTCTTGCCGCGCTTGGGGGCCGTGGTTGCCATATTATTTGCCCCGCATGCCGTCGAAGACTTCGGCAAAACTTGGCTGGACCCCGTGCGCCAATCCTGCGCGTGCTGCTTCAATTACGAGCGGTTGCGGGTGTCCGTGCAGGGTGGCAATGATGATCTGTTTGACGACGCCATATATAGCGGCGTCGGACTCAATGATGAATTTCGCTTTCGCCGCAAATGGCCCGACCATGCCATAGGCGAGCAGCACACCCAGAAACGTGCCGACCAGTGCAGATCCGATCATTGCGCCGAGCACGGCGGGTGGCTGGTCGATCGATCCCATCGTTTTCACGACCCCGAGCACCGCCGCAACGATCCCCAGCGCAGGCAACGCATCGGCCAGTGTCTGCAAATTGTCGGCGGGGCCGATGGCTTCGTGATGATGCGTTTTGATGGCATGGTCCATCACGTCCTCGACCGCGTGCGGATCGAGATTGCCCGAAGAGACGACGACAAGGCGCAACGTGTCGCAGATCAGATGGATCAGCGCGGTATCTCTCAACAGGCGCGGATAGTCTGCAAAGATCGCTGAAGCTTTTGGCTCCTCGATATGCGGCTCGACCGCGACTGGCCCCTCGACACGGAGCATTTTCATCAGCTTGGAAACCATAAAGATCGTGTCCAGAAAATCCTGTTTTTTCCATGAAGGACCCTTGAATACTTTGACGAGCCCACCGCCGAGTGCTTTCAACTGCGCGCCCGAATTGCCGATGATCAGTGCCCCGATGGCAGCACCGCCGATGATCAGCATTTCGTGCGGCAGCGCGTGCAGCACTGGCTCGAGATGCCCACCGGTCAGCGCAAAACCGCCGAATACCATGACGATCAGAACGACAAGGCCGATGGCTGGAAACATGGTCGCGGTGGTCCCCCGAATATGCCCGGCATGTCGGGCGGTCCATCAAGGTTAACGGCGAAATCGCCCGAACATTTAGCCCAGAAGGTCGAACAAAGTCCGGCGATTGATCCGCGCAAACAGCGATTGCGCCGCATCGAGCGAAAGCTGATTGGTTTGAACACGCGCAATCGTGGCAGGAAGGTCCGTATCCTCGATACTGCTGCGTTCTTCGGCAATGGCGGTCGAAGAATCGATTAGGCGATCGCGCAAAGCATCAAACCGGGCCGCGCGGGCACCCTGTTCGCCGCGCACGGCGCTCAACTGGTCACTGGCAGCCGTTATGTCCATCAAAGCCGTCGCACGTCCGACCGTGCTTACTGTGATCCCGGTTGCCGCATCACGCAAAAGCGTCGCCATGTTGCGCCCACCGACATCGAAAGCGTCGCTTCGTGGAGTTGTGGCTATCAACGTCAGGCTTTCACCGACCGGAAAGCGCAGCGGCGCGACGGGAAATATCGGCTGGCCGGTCGCGTCGGTCCCGCTACTCAGACTGTCGACCTCGTCGGCAATGCTGCGCAACTCCAATGCAATCGTCACGCGATCCTTATCGCTCAATGTTTCGTTCGCCCCCAGCGTGGCAAGTTCACGCGCACGGTCCATGATGGTGGCGACATTGCCGAGCGTCGCGTCGGCACGAGCAGCCAGCGCAATGCCAATGTCGACATTATTCCGCCAGGCGACTTCGCTTGTCTGCGTCCGGCGGAGCTGCGCGATGCGAACAGCTGCCGCAGGGTCATCGGACGCTGCCTGCATACGTTTGCCCGATGTGATATCGGCCTGACCCCGCGCAATTCGCGCTGCGAGTGCGCCCTGGTGCCGGATCGATGCATCAATGCGAAAACGAATGCCGGTCATCAGAACATCCTCAAGATGGTGTCGACGGTTTCCTTGGCAATCTGGATGACCCGCGCCGATGCTTCATAGGCTTGCTGAAAGCGGATCAAGTCAGCGGCTTCGCGGTCGAGGTCAACACCTTCGACCAGATCGCGCGCGGCATCGGCTGTATCCTTGCGCGCTGAACTGCGGGTTTCGTCGGTGCGCGCCGACGCCGTTACCTGCGCTTGCGTGGCGACAAGCGCGGCCCATTGATTTTCGACACCGCTCGCCGTGCGAACACCCGACAGCATAATCATATTGCCGTTCGACGTGCCGCCTGTGTCAGCCGCCGCGAGTTGCGCCGGATCGGTTACGAGCGCGGCGATCGTGATCGCTCCGCCCGATGCATCGAGCAACGCCGTTCCGCTTGCGCCGCCCGTCGTGCGCCCGCCGCCATGCCAGCTGTTCAGTGCCGTCGCGAAGTCGCTGGCAAGCGTATCAAGCGCCACGCGGCGATCGGCCACGATACTGGCCGACGTCGTGACACCGCCGATCGTGCCACCGGACGGCGAGTATACCGATACTGCAGCGTCGAATGTCTGCGCAAACGAAAGTCGGCCATCTGCCGCAACGGTCAGTGCCAACACGGCAGATTTGCCATCCGCGACAAGCGTGGCCCCTGCCCGCGTCAGTATCGCACTGCCATCCGCTGCAACTGTTACGGATACATCGGTTTGCCCGGCGATCTGATCGATCAGCTGATCGCGCAGGTCGGCAAGTTCGGCATTCGCGCTTGATCCCGCAGGCGTCCGGCGGATCGCAAGATTGGCGTCGGCCAGCGCCTTCAGATTTGCGTTGAACCCCTCGACTGAAGCCTGCGCGGCACCGGCAATACCGGTTGCCGCGCGGGAAAGCTCGGTGGCGTTAATGCGGATCGACGATGCGGCGGTGTCGATGCTCGCAAGAAACGCACTGCGCGGCGCACGACTGAGTGGGTCCGCAGCAAGCGCAGTGCCCGCGGCGAACATACCGGCAAGCGAGGCGCCGGTCCCAGTATCGCTGTCCGACAGTCCGGTCTCCGCAACCGTCATCCACGTCGCCACCGTTTCGGCCTTGCCGTGAACCGAAGCCGCCAGACGCGCGTCCGACGTCCGCCACGTATCGGTCGCGCGCAATGTCGCGCCTATGTCCACACCGTCAAAACGCGTGCGGTTGCGATAGCGGAAGTCGGGCGCGCTTGTGATGGAAACCTCGGCGAGACGAACGCTGCGCCGCGCGTATCCTGCCGTCTGTGCGTTGGCGATATTGTCGCCCGTCACCGCAAGCGACGCGCGATATGCCCGCAATCCCGACGCGCCGATGTTCAGCAGGTCACTCATTTCGTCAGCTGCTTTTCGAGCAAGCCTGCAATGCTGAACCTGCCTGCCATGCTCTCGGCAAGGCGCGCATCGGACATGTCGCGAAACTGGTTCGATGCGTCCGACCCGAACAGGTCGTCGCCGAGCGACGGGCTGCGCATTGCAGCAATCATCTGGCGCAGGAATATGGCTTCGAATTTCTGTGCTGTTTCTTTGACTGCCGTCGATGGTGTCGGCGCTGTTGCCGGTACTGGGGCTGTGACGATCATAACACAATCAACTCCGCTTTCATGGCACCTGCCTGTTTCAGCGCCTGCAATATCTCGACAAGATCACCCGATGAGGCACCAATCCGGTTTATTGCCGCAACAATGTCAGATAACGACGCGCCGGGGCTGAGCTTAAACATCGGGTTGCGCGCTTCCTCGATTTTGATGTCGCTGCTTGGCTCGACCGCGGTTTCACCTTGCGAGAATGGGGCCGGCTGCGAGATGCGCGGGTTTTCATCGACGCGCACGGTAAGCTTGCCGTGGCTGACAGCGGCAGGAGAAATGCGCACGGCTCCGTTGATCACCATCGTACCGGTGCGCGCGTTCACGATGACACGTGCCGGCGCGTCGGCCGGATTGACGTCGATATTCTCGATCAGCGACATAAGCATTGACCGGCTTTCGGCCCCCGGCGGCGCGTCGATGGCGACCGAAACGGCATCGATTGCGCGCGCTTTCCCATCGCCCATCAGCCGATTGACTGCGGTTGCAACGCGCTGTGCCGTGGTCAGGTCGGCATCGGCAAGATTGAACGTAATGACCGGGCTGTCGGCAAACCCAGAAGCGACCGCACGCTCGATCGTTGCACCACCGGGAATGCGTCCCGCGCTTGGCACGTTCACGGTCAGCTTCGATCCGTCCGCAGCATCGACGCCAAACCCGCCAACCGCGAGATTGCCTTGTGCCATTGCGTAAATCTGCCCGTCCGCCCCGCGCAAAGGCACCATGACAAGCGTGCCGCCTCTCAGCGATTTCGCCTTGCCAAGTGCTGAAACAGTGATGTCGAGCCGTTGACCGGGCTTGGCAAAAGCAGGGAGTTCAGCAGTAATGATGACAGCGGCCGCATTTTTCAGGCTCGGATTGACGCCGGGCGGGAGGGTGAGGCCGAAACGACTGACGACGCCTTTCACGCCCTGCGTCGAATAATCGAGACTGTCATCACCAGTGCCCGCAAGGCCGACAACGACGCCGTAACCCGTTAGCTGGTTAACGCGCAGCCCCTGAAACGTGCCAAGATCCTTGATCCGGTCGGCCTGCGCGGGAGCGGCGATCAGGGCGAACAAGACGAGTAACCAACGCATCAAAACGGACTCACTTTGCTGAAAAAGCGCTGAAGCCAGCCTTGCCGACTGGCGCGGGCCATTTCGCCTTTGCCCGTGTAGGTGATCTTGGCATCCGCGATTCGGGTGGAAAGCACGCGGTTATCGCTGCCGATATCGGCTTCGCGGACGATGCCCGAGACCTGAACATATTCGTCGCCGCGATTGAGGGTCACGAGCTTCTGTCCGCGCACGAGCATCGTGCCGTTCGGGTAAACGGCCGCGATGGTCACTGTGATCTCGCCCGACAGTGCGTTGGACTGCGCGGTCTGGCCCTGCCCCTTGAATGCATTCGTGCCCGACGCGCCGATGTCGCTTGGCTTGAACAGGTTGAGCAAGCCCGTCGTGGGCGGTGTCAGCCCGATCGAGCCATTGCGGTCCGTCGTCTGCGACGTGGATTTGGTCGCGGCCGTGCGTTCGACCAACGAAATGGTCAGCACATCGCCGACCATTGATGCCCGTGCGCCACTGGTCAGCGGGGCATAACCGGTCGTCGCTTGGAAAATCGCCCCGTTCGCGCGCCATTCGACCGTGGTCTGAGCCATCGTCGGCGCATAATCGGGCTTCGGTGCCTTGCCTGCGGTGAGCAGGATCAGCACTATAGTGCCCGCGACCTTAAAGCTGCTGATTGACATATTTCAGCATTTCGTCGGTCGCGGAAATCATCTTCGAATTCACTTCATAGGCGCGCTGCGTCTCGATCATGTCGACCAACTCTTCGACGACATTTACGTTCGACGCTTCGAGCGCGCCCGATCGCAATGCCCCGCGACCCTCGCTGCCCGGCGCCCCCACTTGCGGCGTCCCGCTGGCAGCGGTCTCGATCAGAAGATTGTCGCCGATATTCTCGAGGCCCGCGGCGTTCACGAAGCGCGCCGTTTCGACCTTGCCGAGTTCGGTGCTGGTCCCCGCCACGCTCGCCGAAACCGTCCCGTCGGCGGCAATGCTGATCGACTGCGCGCCGTCGGGGATCTGGATTTCGGGTTGGACGGGCATGCCGGTGCCGGTCACTAATTTTCCGTCAGCAGAAAGGCTGAAGTCGCCTGCCCGGGTGTAGGCTGTTCGCCCGTCGGGCGTCAGCACCTGGAAATAGCCATTGCCTTCGATGGCCAGGTCGAGTGCATTGCTGGTCGTCGTAAACGAGCCCTGCGTATCGATGCGCGCCGTCCCGGTCATCTGCACGCCCGAACCGAGTGACAGGCCGACGGCATATTTGTTCGCCTTGGACGACGGCGCACCGGGGCTGGTGATATTCTGATAAGCCAGTGTTTCGAATGTCGCGCGGTCGCGTTTGAACCCGGTCGTGTTCACGTTGGCGAGATTGTTCGCAATCACGCGCATCCGCTGGTTCTGGGCATCGAGGCCGGTGCGCGCGACGTGGAGAGCAGAATTTGCCATAGATCGGATCCTTTAGCTGGGCAGCCGCATGAGGCTGGCGGTTTCGGTGTCGAGGTCGCGCGCGGTGGTCAGCAGTTTGATTTGCGTTTCCCAGCTGCGCGCGGCTTCGATCATGTCGACAAGGGCGGTCGTCGGGTTCACATTCGATCCCTCGAGCGCACCCGCCGTCACGGTCGCTGTGGGGTCGTCAGGCAGTGCGCCACCGCCGCGCACGCGGAACAGGCCATCGATGTGCTTGACCACGCTTGACCCCGTCGGACTGGTGAGCTTCAGGCGATCGACCTTCTGCGCTGCGCCCGCATCGCCACCGGGCGGCGTGATCCACAATGTGCTATTGCCATCGATGCGGATCTGATCGGCGGGTGGGATCGTGATCGGACCGCCCTCCCCCAGCACCGGATGGCCGTCACCAGTCGTCAGCAGGCCCGACGCCGAAACCATAAGGTCGCCGCGCCGTGTGTAAGCTTCGTCGCCGTTTTCGGCCTGCACGGTGAGCAGCGAATCACCGTTGATCACCACGTCGAGCGGTTTGCCCGTAGCCATCGTCGCTGCTCCCTTCATGTTGGCTGCCACGACTTCTTCGGACGCAAAGGCACGATCGGGCAGGCCCGGCCCGGTCAGCCACAACGGCCGAGCACTGGCCATTTCGGCGCGAAACCCCGTTGTCGACGCGTTGGCAAGATTGTTAGCCGTCACCGTCTGGCGCGCCATTGCGGCTTTCAGTGCCGAAAGGCTGGTGTGGATCAGCCGGTCCATCTTATGTTCTTAAGTTGATGATTGTCTGGGTCATTGCGCTGGCGGTTTCGATCGCCTTTGCATTGGCCTGGAAATTACGTTGCGCGCCGATCAGTGCGACCAGTTCTTCGGTTATGTCGACGTTGGCGCGTTCGATCGCCCCTGAACGGATCGTGCCGAGCGGACCATTGCTCGCGGCATTGATCGCCGGCGGTCCGCTGTCACCGGTCGATTGCCAGTGCGCATCGCCAATGGGACGCAACCCTTCCTGCGCCGTGAAACTCGCCATCGCAACCTTGCCGAGCAACTGGTTCGACCCGTCGCCATAGGTTGCGGTTACGAGACCGTCGCTGCCGATCGATATGTTGGCTAAGCTGACGCTCGGATCGCCTGGCTTTGTGCTGGGCAGCACCAGATCGGTCATGTCGGCGAGCGCGGTGGAGGTTACGGTTCCGGCCGCATCCACGGGAAGCAATTGCAACGTCGCACCGATCGTATCCACGACACGGCGATTTACATCGACCTGAAACGCGCCGTTGCGGGTGTAACTGATTTCGCTGCGTGGCGGATCACCGCGCACGACGAACATGCCTTCGCCCGCAATTGCGAGGTCGAGCGTCTTGTCGGTCGCCTCGAGCGTTCCTTGGGTGAACTGCTGGGTTATGCCGTTCAGGCGTGTCCCCTGCCCCGCGATCATTTTTGTCGTCTGCGTCGGCGCCGAGGCAAAAAGATCGCCGAAGATCGCGCGGCTTTTCTTGAAGCCCGCCGATCCGACGTTGGCAACATTGTTCGAAATCGTGGCAAGGTCGGTCTGCGCGGCCTTGAGGCCCGAAAGTGACGTGTAGGATGACATGAGTTTTCTCCCTGTTAGCCGAGCCTGATGACGGCTTCGGGCGCGATAAGGCCGTTTGGCGTGACGAGCCGGGCCGCACTGCCACCTGCTGGAGATTGGACTGCGGTTACCGGCGTCCAGACGCTGGTCGTTGTAGGCACTGTGCCGCCATCCGAATTTCGCGCGGACACCCGAACCCTCAGCTGGCCCAGCGACGCTGCATTTTCGCCGATGCCGTCCCATTTGAATGTGACCGGACCCGCGCCGACATTCGAATTGGCCTGGCTGCTGACAATCAGGCCATTGCTGTCGAGAAAGTCGATCGTGACGACATCGGCCGGGCTGTCGAGATTAACCTGTCCGGCATAGCCGCCACTCACGCCGCGGTTGACGAAATCACCTGCTACAAGTGCGTCATGGCCGATCCAGCTTGCCGCATCGCCTATGCGATTGCCGTCCAGCTTCGCCGAAATTGCTTTGAGGGACGCATTTATTTCGGCGATCCCTGCCGTGCTCGAAAACTGCGAAAGTTGCGTTACCATTGCCTGATTATCCATGGGGTTGAGTGGGTCTTGCGCGTTCAATTGTGTGGTCATCAACTTCAGAAAATCGGCCTGGCCGAGTGTTCCCTTGCCCGTGGCCTTCATCGTCGCATTCAGTGCCGCAATGCCGTTCGTATCAATGTTCATCGTCCGATCCTTATCGTGTCCAGAATGAGTGATTTTGCAGTCTCGAGAACCTGCACATTGTTCTGATATTGTCGCGCAGCTTCGATCATCTCGACCATTTCAGCGTTGCTATCGACGCCCGCTTCCCAGACGTCGCCGTTCGCATCGGCAAGCGGATGGTTGGGCTCGTGCCGTTTTATCGGCTGCGTGTCGGAAGCGATGACACGATCGACTTGCACGGTCGCGATCCCGGATTCGTTGCCGATGGCGCGGAATATCGGTTTCAGCGCGCGGAAGGCGTCTTTTTCAGTTCCCGATATCGATCCGGCATTGGCAAGGTTCGATGCTGTCGTGTTCAACCGCACGAGCTGCGCCGACATGGCGCGTCCGGCGATGTCGAAAACATTCATACCGCTCATGATTATTCGCCTTTCAATGCGCGCGTGATCGTCGCGACACGGCCTTCGAGGAACGCCAGCGTCGTACGGTACTGCACCGCGTTTTCGGCAAAGGCAGTCTGCTCGGTCGGCAGCTCGACGGTATTGCCATCGAGCGAAGGCTGAACCGGAACGCGGTAACGCACCGCATCGGCTTCACCGCGCAGGGCGGCGGCAAAGTCGATATCGCGCGCTTTGTAGTTCGGCGTTGCGGCATTGGCGATATTCGACGCAAGCATCGACAAGCGTTGCGACCGGATCGCCAGTGCTTGTCCATGAATACCAAAAATCGCGTCAGACATTTGTCGGGCCTTCTAAAGTTTCGTCGCCAACCGCCGTTAACATTGGCGTGATCGCAAGATCAGTTGAGCAATGGCCGTGCCAATTCGAAATCTCTCGGTTTTCAGTGCATTTAGGGCTTGGGAGCGACCCGGTGACCGGCAATCCGTTGCCGCTCACCGGCAAGTTTTTGCCGCTTTGCGCATGCTGGCACAGATTGTGCTTCGGTCGAGCCACACAGGCTGGAGTAAGCAACGATGACAATTTTCCGACGCGCCATGTTCGCGGCAATTCTTTTTCCGGCAGCAGCAAATGCCGGAGCTTTTCAAGATCTCGATGCCGTTAACGCCAGCGCAACGCAGGCAGCAGGCGGGATTATCCGCCCGGTTGATCGACGGTTGAAACTGGCGGCTTGTCCAGACGTTCTGGTGGCGGACCCGCCGGCGCTGGGCGCTGTGATCGTTCGTTGCCCGGCACTCGGCTGGCGCCTCAGGGTATTGACCGACTCAAGTGCAGCGCCCGCGGAAAACTCACCGATCGTTATCAAACGCGGCGATCCGGTGAGCGTCAATTTTGTGGCGCCAGGGTTTTCCGTCACGACAAACGGCATTGCCGAAAGCGAAGCACGGATCGGCGAGCGGGTGCGCGTTCGCGTCGAGCAAAAGGCCAATCCTGTCATGGGTGAAGCCATCGATGCCGGAAGCGTCCGCGTCGGCTCGCTAAACTAATCCATGAAGCGGCCGTTAAGAGGTTCAGAGGAGTGAGTCAGATGCTAACGCCCATTGCTAATTCGGGACCATCGAGGATCGATCCGCAACGTGTTGCCTCATCGTTACCGGCGCGGATCGACGGGCAAACCAACCGTCCGGTGCAGGAAAGTAATACGCCAGCTGCACGTTTCGCCAGACTCGGTCCACCGATCGACGTAACGCGGGTTAGCGAAATCCGTGCAGCCATTGCCAACGGCAGCTACACCGTGGATGCGGACCGGCTGGCGGCAGCAATGCTTGCGCTCGATCTGCCCGAGACGGCAAAGTGAGCCAGACTGCGCTCGATGCGCTGGCACAGGCACAGACGGTGCTTGATCTCGCGCTCGACGGGACAGATACACGGCTGATCGAACAATCATGCGAACGCTTTCGCGCGGCAATCTTTGACGTGCGCGCGGTTGGCGCGTGGCGTGCACAGCCCGAACTGGCCCGTAGTGCCGCCGACATGTTGGGCCGCGTCGAACTGGCGCAGCAACGCGTCAAAAATCTGACGCGTGACACACGCGAACGCATCGCAGCGCTCGACGCAGCGCGTGGCGAAATCGGGCTTCACGTCTATGATCGGCGTGGCTCGGCTGCGCGATAGGCGCTTGGCACGGCGCTTGCAGTGTGTCCCCATGAGGTTCGGGGATATGTCATGGTTTCGACAGTTGCGGCACAAACTGCATCGGGCGCGCGGGGCGCCGTTCATCAGGCAATATACAACGCGTCGTCTGCAACCGGTGTTGATTTCAATTATCTATTCAATCAGGCGCGCGTTGAAAGCAGCCTGAATCCCGACGCCAAGGCGCGCACGTCAAGCGCCACCGGGCTTTATCAGTTCATCGAGCAAAGCTGGCTCGGCGTTGTTTCCAAGCATGGCAACGAACACGGCCTCGGCTGGGCAGCGTCAGCAATCACACGCGGCAGCGACGGTCGCTACCGTGTTGCTGATCCGGCAATGCGCAGTGCAATCCTCGATATGCGGCGCGACCCGCAAGCGTCGGCGGCGATGGCGGCAGAATTTGCTTCGGACAATCGCGATCATCTCGAAAAACGGCTGGGCCACAAGGTCGAATCAGTCGATCTCTATCTCGCGCATTTTCTCGGGCCAGGTGGCGCAACCAAGTTTCTGCGTCATCACGATGCCAGTCCCGACGCATCGGCAGCAACGCTGTTCCCGGCAGCAGCGCGGAGCAATCGCGGCGTGTTCTATAATCGCGACGGATCGGCGCGGAGCTTGGCCGACGTCCGGACCCGGTTCGCGCGCAAGATCGAAGGCGTTGCGACGCCCCCCGTGCGGGCCGAGCGTGTCGAACAACGGTTCGCATCGAATGCCCTTCGACAAGCTCAGGACTACGGCGCGCCCAAACCCACGGCCCAAGCCCGCCTTGCTTACCTGATGCTCGCGTCATTGGGCGTTTCGGCATGATCCCGACCGCAACGCAGTGGCGCATCTGGCTGAACGCCAGCGGCAGCGCGATCCTGCCTATCGCAACGCTCGCGATCGTCGTCCTGATGGTCGTTCCCGTGCCAAGCATTGTTCTCGACATCGGCTTCATTGGCAACATCGCGCTGAGCCTTGCCGTGGTGATGATTGCGCTCAATGCCAAGCGTCCGCTCGATTTTTCGTCTTTCCCAACGGTCCTCCTGTTCGCAACGCTGTTGCGCCTCGCGCTGAACGTCGCATCGACCCGTGTTGTGCTTGTTAGCGGCCACGAAGGGCCGGGTGCGGCAGGGCATGTCATCGAAGCCTTCGGAAAATTCCTGATCGGCGGCGACTGGGCCGTCGGCATTTTCGTCTTCCTGATCCTGATGATCATCAATCTCGTCGTCATCACCAAGGGCGCCGGGCGCGTTTCCGAAGTGTCGGCGCGCTTCACGCTCGATGCGCTGCCCGGCAAGCAGATGGCGATCGATGCCGATCTCAACGCCGGCTTGATGAGCGCCGACGAAGCCAAGCTGCGGCGACAGGACGTGGCGACCGAAGCCGATTTCTACGGGTCGATGGATGGCGCGTCGAAGTTCGTCAAAGGCGATGCTGTTGCTGGTGTCCTGATCCTCGTGATCAACATCATTGGCGGAATGGCACTCGGCATCTTGTCGCACGGACTGAGCGCAAGTGATGCGGCGAAGACCTATGTTCTGCTTGCGATCGGCGATGCCTTGGTCGCGCAAGTGCCTGCATTACTGCTCTCGATTGCCGCCGCCGCTATCGTCACGCGTGTGAACTCGACGCTCGATCTTGCCCGTCAGGTAACGAGCCAGTTCGGCACTGCGGGAACGTGGGGGCCAGTCGGCGCGATTCTTGGGGTGCTAGGCTTGCTGCCCGGCATGCCGCATTTTATTCTTCTGCCTGCTGCCATCGGGTCAGGTGCACTGGCGTGGCGACTTGGCCAGAAGCGCGCACCCGTTGAAATCGCGCTCCCACAACTCGCCCCGTCGAGCACCATCGAATGGAGTGACGTGCACGATAGCGCGCCGCTTAGCCTCGACATTGGCTATGCGCTTGTCAGCCTCGTTGACGAGCGCAAAGGCGCACCATTGATGGCGCGGATCACCGGAATTCGGCGGCAATTGTCGCGCGAATTGGGCTTTGTCGTCCCGCTGGTGCGCGTTCGCGACGAACTGTCGCTGCCGCCCAATCATTACCGCATTACGCTGTCGGGGATCGTCGTCGGCGAAGGCGAGATTTTCCCCGATGATCTACTGGCGCTCGATTCAGGCGACATCGAAGGCGTGGTCGAGGGTCGCGCCGTGAAAGACCCGACGTTCGGGCTGGACGCTTTGTGGATTGCGCCCGCTCAGCGTTCCGAAGCGATTGTGGCAGGCTACACCGTCGTTGACGCGCCGACTGTGATCGCAACGCATCTGAACCGGATGATTGTCGCAGGCGCGGCTGACCTGTTCGGGATCGACGAAGCGCAAAAGCTTCTGGAAAGCCTGAAGGAGACTGCGCCTGAACTGATCAAGGGGCTGACGCCTGCACCGTTCACAACCGCCGCAATTGCCGCATTGTGTCGCGGACTGCTGGCGGAGGGTGTTCCGTTAAAAGATTTCCGCCGGATTGCCGAAGCCATGATCGAAAGCGCCGGCCATGCCGCAAACCCCCGCGCGCTACTGGAAGCTGTTCGCGCGCGGATCGGGGCGCTGATCGTCCAGACGATCGTTCCGGCCCAAATGCCGCTTCCCGCAATCACGCTGGCATCGGAGCTCGAAGGACTGCTGGCCGACGCTGTCCGCATAGCGCCCGACGCTGCGCACCCGTTCGAACCCGGGCTTTCGTCGCGCGTCACGCAGGCATTGTGCGAGGCTGCCGCACCGATGCTGAACGTCGCGCGCAACTTTGCCATCGTCACGTCGCCGTCGGCGCGACCAGCGCTGGCTCGGCTCCTTCGTCCACACCTGCCCGAAACGCCAGTGCTGTCGTTCCTCGAAATTCCCGATGCCAAGGCCGTCGACGTGGTGGCTGTCGTCGGGCGCGCCGAAGCCATCCCCCATTTGCCGCAAGGAGCCTTTTGATGGCGCTGAACGATCCGCAGACTGCGATTTATGATCGGCGCGGCAAGAATGCGTCCGATGTCCTCGTCCGCGATCATATGCCGCTCGTCCGCAAAGTCGCCTGGCATGTCCACGGCCGGGTTTCGTCGGCGATCGATGTCGAGGATTTGATCCAGACGGGCATGATCGCGCTTATCGAAGCCGCGCGGAGCTACGAAGACCGCGGCCATGCCTTTTCGACTTATGCGACCATGCGCATTCGCGGCAGCATGATCGACGCGCTGCGACGCGGCGCGGCGCAAGGGCGTGCGGCGATGGGCAAACGTCGTGCAATCGTTGCCGCGCAAACCAAGTTCGAGCAGACTTACGGACGGCCCCCCGTCGATGCCGAAATGGCCAAGGCGCTGGGAATCGATCTCGAAACCTATCAGGCCGATGCCGAAGCAGCACGTGGTATAAGACATCAATCGATCGACGACCTGTATTCGGATCATTCGATGTGGTTTGCCGATGTCGAAGATCGCGCCGACGACAAGCTCGAGCGCGCGCAGCTTCAGGGCATCGTTGCGAGTGCCATCCGCAGCTTGCCCGAGCGCGAAGCAATGGTATTACAGCTCTACTTCGTCGAGGAAATGAACCTCGATGAAATCGGCGAGACGCTGGGCGTGGGGGCAGCGCGGGTCTGCCAGATCAAGAAAAGCGCGCTCGACAAGGTCCGCGCGCTGGTATCGGACGAATAAGAATAGGCGATAAGAACCCCCGACGCGGTGGGCGCGTCGGGGGCTCTCGTTTTTCGGAACCGTCAGAGGGGGACCAGACCCAAAGCGGTCCCAAACTCTTAGCCGCGGATCAGGCTCAAGACGCCCTGCTGCGACTGGTTGGCCTGCGCGAGCATCGCGGTCGATGCCTGATTCAGGATCTGAGCCTTGGCGAGCTGCGTCGTTTCGGCCGAGAAGTCTGCATCCTCGATGCGGCTGCGTGCTTCGGTCAGGTTGGTAACCGTCGACGTCAGATTGCTGACCGTTGCTTCGAAACGGTTCTGAACCGCACCAAGGCCGGCCCGACTCGAGTTGACGGTATCGATCGCTGTATCGAGAAGCCCAAGTGCTGTCGAAGCACCGGCTGCTGTCGAAAGATCGACAGCGGCAATGCCGAGATCGGTCGTGTCAATGCCCGCAATCGCCAGCGTCACGGTATCGCCCGAATTCATGCCCGTCTGGATGCTCAGTGCCGTCGCCGAACCATCGACGAGCGCCGTGCCGTTGAACGTGGTCTTGGCCGCGACTTCGTTGACCTGTCCGAGCAACTGCGTGACTTCGGCCTGGATCGCCGTGCGGTCGCTGGTCGAGTTCGTGCCGTTTGCCGACTGCACAGCCAATTCGCGCAACCGCTGGAGCATGTTGCCGACTTCGCCCATCGCGCCTTCAGCGGTCTGCGCTAGCGAAATGCCGTCGTTGGCATTGCGCATGGCAGCTGAGAGTCCGCGGACCTGCGATGTCATCCGGCTGGCAATCGCGAGGCCAGCGGCATCGTCCTTGGCCGAGTTGATACGCTTGCCGGTCGACAGGCGCTCCATCGCAGTGTTTAGGTTCATCGTCGCTTTGTTGATGCCGTTCTGCGAGCGGATCGCTGCGACGTTCGTTCCGATATATGTCATGACTTGAATTCCCTTCCGTTGGCGGGCGGTCCGGACAAGGTCCAGCGCCGCCACGAAGCCAATAACGGCAGCAGCCACGCGGGGTTTAGCGTGGGGAGCTTGAGCCGCTCAACCCCTGGTCGCGCATGCCGCGCCAGATGCGCAACGCCTGCACCGTTTCGGGAACATCATGAACGCGGACGATCTGTGCGCCCTGCTCGGCCGCTTTCATGGCAACCGCGATCGAACCACCGAGCCGCGCCTCGACCGGCGCTTCATTCGATAGCGCGCCGATGAACCTTTTCCGGCTCGCTCCGATCAGGATCGGACAACCGAGCCCGTGAAAAAGCGACAGGCCATTCAGGATCGCGAGGTTTGCCGAAACGCTCTTGCCGAAGCCAATCCCCGGATCGACGATAATCCGCTCGCGACCGATGCCAGCTTTCGCCAGTTCCTCGATCCGCCCGTCGAGCCAGTCGAAGGTGTCGAGCAGCGGATCGCTGGATACCGGCCCGTCGTGAAGCGACTTTGCGGCATCGGACGAGTGCATGATGATGACCGGGCACGTGTGCTTCGCCATCAGGGCAAGCGCCTGCTTGTCGAAACAAAGCGCCGACACGTCGTTGATGAGACCCGCCCCGACAGCAAGCGCGGCTTCCATCACGCTCGCTTTGCGGCTATCGATGCTGACCGTGGCGCCGCCGCGCGCGAGCCGCTCGATGACCGGCTGCGTTCGCTTGATCTCGTCGCCTTCCCAAACAGCTTTCGCGCCAGGCCGCGTCGATTCGCCGCCTACGTCGATGATGGCGGCGCCCGCCGTTTCCATTGCGAACCCAGCGGCGGCGGCGGCTTCGACGTCGCCACCGTGCTTGCCGCCGTCCGAAAAACTGTCAGGCGTCATGTTGAGGATGCCCATGACTTGCGGCTGATCGAGGCGAACTGTCCGTTGGCCGAGAACCAGTGGCGGCCGCGCCCGGGTTATGCGCGCAATCGCCGGGTGCTCATCCATCCGGTCGACGGGCACCAGCGTCGTCGACACACGTTTGTCACCATCGACGACAATGACTTCATAGGCCGAATAAAAGGCCATGCCGCCGGCCAACCGCGCAACCTGCCCGTCAAAGCCAATTGGCGTGTCAACAAATGCTGTCGGTCGCAGATATGTCTTCATGCACCGACGCGCGCGAACACCGCGCGCAACGCATCGGGCGATGCCTGAAACAATACGCCCGCGGACACGGCTTCGGGTGGCCACAGCCATGACTGCGCAGGATCATCGCGCATTGCCCAGTCGGGAAACATGCGCTCTGAAACGTTCGCTTTGCTCAATTGCGCGACGGCAAGGTGACGGTCGTCGACCTTGATCTTGTCATATAGCGCATCGATGGCACTGTCCGGACCCTCGAGCAGTTGCAGATACAAATCCTGTCGGCAGATGAGGCAACCCGTGATGTCGTTGCGCGGATTGTTGCGCCGCGCCTGAACCAGAATGCCGCCAAGCATCGCTTCATCGAACCCGAAAGGCTGCGAGGTGTAGATGATCTGGGTAATGGTCATGCTACGAGCTTAGGCCAAAGCAACTTTGCCGTCCAATCAGAGCGTGTTTGCAAGCAGATAGGTCTGGCGCAAGCTATCGATTGGCTTGGCGGCACCATCGACTTCGTGGTGCCAGAACGTCCAGCCATTGCATGATGGCGCGCCTTGGACTTGCGCGCCCAGCTTGTGAATTGATGCTGCGTCGGTCCCCATCCCGAGCGATCCGTCAGCGCGCACAGTCGCTGTCCAGCGGCGCTTTGCATCGAATAGCTTTGTGCCGGGCAAAATCGATCCCGTTTCGACCAGCGTTCCAAACGCCACCTTGGGTTGCGACCGGGGCGACATCATGGTTTTTACAGCACTTTCATCAAGAGGCAGTGCAGCAGCAATGCGCTCGTGCGCAACGTCGACATAGGTCGCATCGCGCTCGATACCGATCCAGTGTCGCCCCAGCCGCCGCGCAACCGCGCCTGTCGTTCCCGTCCCGAAAAACGGATCGAGCACAATGTCGCCGGGCTTCGTACAGGCCAGCAGGATGCGATAAAGCAACGCTTCGGGCTTTTGCGTGGGGTGCGCCTTTGTGCCCCCGCGCTTGATCCGCTCCTGCCCCCCGCAGATCGGAAAGGACCAGTCCGAGCGCATCTGCAATTCATCGTTCAGCGACTTCATCGCCCGATAGTTGAACGTGTATTTCGACCCCTCGTCACGCGATGCCCAGATCAGCGTTTCATGCGCATTCGTGAAGCGGGTGCCCTTGAAATTGGGCATCGGGTTGGTTTTGCACCAGACGACATCGTTCAAGATCCAGAAGCCCGCGTCTTGCAACCGCGAACCGACGCGGAAAATATTATGATAGCTGCCGATGACCCACAGCGTGCCGTGCGGTTTCAGGATGCGCCGCGCTTCGGCAAGCCAGGCCGCCGTAAACGCATCATAGGCAGCAAATGTCTCGAACTTGTCCCAGTCATTGTCGACCGCGTCGACGCGTCCGCCTTCGGGCCGGAACAGATCGCCGCCAAGCTGAAGGTTGTAGGGCGGGTCGGCAAAAACCATGTCGACGCAGTCATCGGGCAAGCTCGCCATCGCCGCGATGCAATCGTCCATGATGATCTGATCGACCAGCAACTGCGCGATCGGCGCGACCGGTTTCAGCTTTTCCATCACGCCCATGAACATGCCCCCCCGTTGCAGCGAACCATGGTGAGTCTGGCTGCCTCCGCCGTCAAGCAGATAGTTAACAGGGAATCTTAACAAAGCCGTTAACATGTCGAGAACGAAACGAGTCTCCTACGATATCTTGGGGCTGTTCATGATCGCCGACTCAACCGATGGTGTGTGGCGCAAAAGACTCAATCCGTGCAAATAATGCTGTCGCGGACTGGCTTGAAACTCCTCCGGTGCAGGGGCGTCGGCCCCAATTGTCTCAAAGCGTTTATATGAAACACCGCGCCATATCCCTTGTTTGTGCACCAGCCATAGCCAGGATAGTCGCGGTCGGCAGCAATCATGATGCGGTCGCGATGTTCTTTGGCAATGATGCTGGCGGCCGAGATGCATGGGTGGAGTGCATCGCCGCGGATCACGGCGTCGGCACAATATTGCCACTTGGGCAGGCAATTGCCATCGACCAAGATGTGCACCGGCGCGATGCCCAGCGCTTCTACCGCACGGATCATTGCGATCATCGTGGCTTGCAAGATGTTGACGCGGTCGATTTCCTCGACGCTCGCCATGCCGATGCCGACGCGGCAATGAGCGAGGATCTGCATTTCCAGTTGAGCGCGCCGTTTGGCAGACAGCTTTTTGCTGTCATCGACACCATCAATCCCGCCTTCGCAAAGGATCACGGCCGCAGCCACCACTGGCCCGGCAAGCGGCCCCCGCCCCGCTTCATCGACCCCAGCAATCACGCCAGCGTCTCAAAACGCACGGCCTGATGTCCCATCGGGCCATGCCCCTTGCCGAGGCCAGGCGCTGCAAGCAACGCCGCGCGCACAAACGCCACGGCCCGCTCGAACGCTTCGATGACGCCCAAGCCCTGCCCCAATCCGCATGCGACAGCGCTTGCCAGCGTGCAGCCCGTGCCGTGCGTGCTTGTCGTGTCGATCCGTGTCCTGCGCAATTCGCGGATCAAGCCCGATGTCGAGAGCAGTTGATCGACGATCTCGTCCCCGTCACCATGCCCGCCTTTCAAGAGCAAGTGGCAACCATGACGCAGGATCGGCATCGTCCCGCCGAGCGCGTTCAATTCGGGCAGATTCGGCGTGACGACCGATGCAATGGCCATCAGACCATGAAAGGCGGAAATTGTCCGTGCATCGGCCAGTGCCGCACCGCTGGTCGCGACCATCACCGGATCAAACACGATGGGCACAGTCAGTCGCTTCAAGTAACGCGCCACTGCTTCTGCGGTCTCGGCGCTTCCGATCATGCCGATCTTTACGGCATCGACGCCAATGTCGCGGACCACAGCATCGATCTGCGCAATAACGACATCGGTCGGGATCAGATGAACGGCATCGACGCCCAAGGTGTTCTGCGCCGTCACGGCGGTGACAGCCGTCATGGCATGACCGCCGAGCATTGTTACTGTCTTTATATCCGCCTGAATCCCGGCACCACCGCCACTATCGGATCCGGCAATGATAAGGATGCGGGCAGTCACGTCAGGCAGCTTCTTTTACAGCATCGCAGATCATGTCGACCAGCCGGGTAACCTGGTCGGCGTCGTCGCCTTCGGCCATCACGCGGATGAGCGGCTCTGTCCCGGACGGGCGGATAACGAGCCGACCCGATCCTTCGAGTTCGGCTTGTGCGTCGGCGATCGCTGCTTTCACATGTGGCGCGTCCAACGGCTTGCCGCCTGCAAAGCGGACATTTTTCAGAAGCTGCGGAACAGGGTCGAATAGGTGCATCAGTTCGCTTGCCGGTTTCCCGGTCACGACAAGTTCGGCCAGCACTTGCAGTGCGGCAATCAGGCCATCGCCGGTCGTTGCATAATCGGAAAGAATGATATGCCCTGATTGCTCGCCACCCACGTTGAAACCGCCGCTGCGCATCCGTTCAAGGACGTAACGGTCGCCGACCTGTGTTCGTTCGAGCGCCAGCCCTTCACTTTTCAAATAGCGTTCGAGACCAAGGTTGGACATGACGGTGGCGACAAGGCCGCGCCCGGTCAGGGCACCCCGGCGCGCCCAGCTTACGCCAATCAGGGCCATGAGCTGATCGCCGTCAACGATACGACCGCTTTCATCGACGATGATCAGCCGGTCGGCGTCGCCATCAAGCGCAATGCCGACATGCGCACCGCTTGCGACGACAGTCTCCTGCAAAAGCGCAGGCGACGTCGATCCGCAGTTTGCGTTGATATTCTTGCCATCTGGATTGACACCGACCGCGACAACTTCTGCACCCAATTCCCAGAGCGCAGCCGGTGCCACCTGATAGGCAGCGCCATTGGCACAATCCACCGCGACTTTCAGGCCATCGAGGCGAAGGTCCGCCGGAAACGTCGATTTCGCGAAGTGGATGTATCGGCCCCGCGCATCCTCGACGCGGCGCGCACGACCGATATTGACCGCATCGGGAAGCGCAATGTCGCTCGCCAGCAGCGCTTCGATTTCGCCTTCGGCAGCGTCGGACAGTTTGTAACCGTCGGGGCCGAACAATTTGATACCATTGTCATAATAGGGATTGTGGCTGGCCGAGATCATGACGCCAAGGTCCGCACGCATCGACTGGGTAAGCATCGCCACAGCAGGCGTCGGCAGCGGCCCGAACTGCACGACGTCCATGCCGACACTGGTAAAACCCGCGACAAGCGCATTTTCTACCATATAGCCCGACAGCCGCGTGTCCTTTCCGATCACGACGCGGTGCCGGTGTTCGCCGCGCATGAAATATGTGCCAGCTGCCATGCCGACTTTCATGGCGATTTCGGCTGTCATCGGTGCAGCATTAGTGCGCCCGCGAATGCCGTCGGTGCCAAAGAATTTACGTGTCATGCGTGTGGGTTTCCTCGTCTCCCGTCCATAAACGCAAACCGAACCCCATTTCCAGCTTTCGCTGTGCGTGCTGCCGTGCCAAATCAACGCCCCATGTCGAACGCCACCCGAATACTTCTTGCGCTTGTCCTTGGCCTCATCATCGGAATCGGGATGGCGAGTGTCGATCCCGTCCTTGCCGGGGGCATCGCCGATGTTGCCGACCCGATCGGCGCGCTATGGCTCAATGGCTTGCGGATGACGATCGTGCCGCTCGTCGTGGCTTTGTTGATCACCGGTATTGCCCAGACAGCACAAGCTGCGCGCGCAGGGCGGCTGGCGGGCCTGTCGCTGACGTGGATCGTGACGCTGATGTCGCTGTCGGCAATCATGGGCGCGATTTTGATGCCCACGTTTCTCGCATTGTTTCCCATGCCGGCGGCTTCGGCCGACGCCCTGAAATCGGCGCTGACAACCGCGCCATCGGTCGCGGCCGTGCCCCCGTTCGGTGATTTTATCCGCGCGATCGTGCCGACCAATCCCATCGCTGCAGCATCAACAGATGCGATCCTGCCTTTGCTGATTTTCACGCTGGTGTTCGCGTTTGCGCTCACAAAGCTGCCGCCCGAACCCCGAGCCAGCTTGACCAGCTTCTTCAGTGCGCTCGCCGACGCGATGATCATCGTCATCGAATGGGTTTTGAAGCTGGCACCGATCGGGGTGTTTGCGCTGGCAGTTGTGGTCGGCGCGCGATCCGGTGTCGCGGCGTTCGGTGCGCTGCTGCATTACACCGCACTCGTGTCCGCCGTCGGCATCATGATCGCACTACTCGCCTATCCGCTGGCGCTGTTCGGCGCGAAATGGAGCCTACGTCGCTATGGCTACGCTATTGCGCCCGTTCAGGCACTGGCGATCAGCACGCAATCGTCGCTTGCCTGCCTGCCGCTGATGCTGCGCAAATCGGAAGACCTGGGCGTTCCCGAAGCAAGCGCCGGTGTGACCCTGCCGATGGCTGTTGCTTTGCTGCGCGCTACCGGTCCGGCGGTAAATATTTCGGTCGCGCTTTACGTGGCAAACTGGTTCGGCGTGGAGCTCGGCCCTGCGCAATATGGCGTTGCGATTTTCGCCGCGATCCTGACGTCGATGGGCGCCGTCAGTTTGCCGGGAACGGTCAGTTTCGTGACGTCGATAGCGCCGATCTGTTTGGCGATCGGTGTTCCGGTCGAGCCGCTGGCCCTGCTGATTGCCGTCGAGACAATCCCCGATATTTTCAGAACGCTTGGCAATGTCATGCACGATGTCGCGGTAACGGGCACTGTCTCGCGACAGACCGGAACGCTGCAGGAATCAACTCAGCCATAACCAAATGCCCGCCGTCGGTGCGCCTGCCAGCGGATGCGCCCATGTGGCCAGCAACCAGAGCAGTGTCCCGCCGATCAAAGCGGTTCTTCCCGGCCACGCCCAGCTGCGGGCGTAGGGCACGAACGAAGTTCTCGACGTCCATTTCTTCCAGCTTTTGCCCATCAGCCGGGCTTTCTTCACGTCCTGACCGGCGGCGCCGCCCAGCGCGAGGAACGCGATCCCGCCCGACAGAATAAAGACCGCAGGTCGCGGACTGACCAGCACATGCGCCAGCGACCAGAGCGCGAAAGACCACATCATCGGATGACGCGTGATCGCGAAAACGCCCGACGGCGCCTGCATCGCGAGCTTTTCAGCGCCCGGCTGTGGCAAAGCCGGATTGCCGATAACCGACCCTGCCAGCAGCACGCTTGCGATGAACATCACGACCGTCGCCACGATGTTCAGCGCATTACCGACAGCCCACAACGGCTCGCCGAGCGGTGCTTCACGAAATGCAAATACGGCCCAGCCAAGCGTCGCGAGGGAAACAAGCGAATAAACACCCTGAAACGTGCCCGCCCCAAGATGCGAAACCATCGGCGCGCGCAACGGATGCGACATCAGCAGATGCGTGCCGACAAATGCCGTCAGAGCCAATGTCAGTTGAAGCATCTACCGCTCATAGGCTTTGGGCATCGCACCTTCGCCCGCCTTCAGATAGCGATCGCGCAGGCGCGTTTGCCGCGTCGTCAGATCCTGCTCGACACCATCGATCCAGACTTTCTCGACCGCTGTGGCCAGCTCGAGCGGATCGCCCGACCAGATCACGACATCGGCGCGGCGTCCGGGGCGCAGCGAGCCGATCTCGCTGCCCAGACCCGCAATCTCCGCTGGCTTGGACGTGATCGCGGCAAAGGCATCGGCCCAACTGAGCCCCGTCGCACCGGGCAGCCGCGACAGTGCGACAAGATTGCCTGCCATTTGCGGTGTCTGCTGGGCCTGACGCGTATCATTGTCATCGATCATGCCGATGGCAAGATTGACGCCGACGGCTTTCATGCGGCCCACATTTGACTGCGTGGCGGCAAGCTGTTCGAATGATGCCGGCAGATCGTTGAGTGCCGAGGCAATGACCGGTACGCCCGCCGCCGCGATCTGGCGTGCGACAGCCCAGCCTTCAGCTGCACCCACCAGCACAAGTTTCAACAACGGATAATCTCGTTTGAGCGCGAGCATCTGCAAAATGTCCGGCCCGCTTTCGACATGGACATAGAGCGGCATCTTGCCTTCGATCACCGGCACGAGCGCGGCCACATCGCGCCGCATCAGCACCGAATCCTTGCTGCGCCCGTCATACGCTGCCGGATTGCGGGCATAATCACGCGCTTCATCGAGGGCATTGCGGAAAAACGCCTGCGACGCAGCACGACTGCCGCCTGCACGCCCCGCCCCCGCTTCGCCAAACTCGACGAACTGGAACGCGCGTGCCTTCGTAATGGCGTCCGGATCATTGCCGGTATCGATCACCGCACCTTCGCCGACAAACATCGTCATCCCGCCATCGGGCGCGACGATCGCGCGCGTCACGCCCGCCGCACGGCTGACCGCGATAGCGGGGACATGCGGATTGATCGCAGAGGCGACATCGATCGAAGCCGTAAACAAGGACCGACTCGCGCTGGCATCGTTGGTTTCGTCGACGGCATCGACACCGACCAGCCCGAGCCGCGAAAAGCCCGCGACGATTCCGGTCGAGACCCATTTGCCGGTCGCGTCGACACTCCGCGCGCCGCTAGGCACCGGGACGGCTGGCCCGGCGGCAACGATACGTCCATCGCGCATGACGACCGTGCCCTGCACCGGAACCGTTCCATCACCGATCGCAACCATACCGCCGGTGATCGCGACGGTTTCTGCGGCGACCGGCGCGGTGATGATTACTGCACAGGCAAGCAGGAGATGCTTCACTTGACGTCTCCTTCGCCGGTCTGGCCGAGTTCGAAATCGCTTACTGGGCGACGTTTCGGATCATTCGCATCATACATCATCGCCCCGTCGATCCACACCCGTTCGGGGCGCACGTAAATGCTGAACGGATTACCGTTCCACAAGACGACATCAGCCATTTTGCCGCGTTTCAGGCTTCCTGTCCTGTCGGCAATTCCCATAGCCTTGGCTGGATTATAGCTCAGCCAAGTCCACGCAACTTCGTCGGACACGTCGATGCCGATCCGACGCCCGTCGGCCAGCGCTTTGGCCGCTTCCTGGTTCAACCGCTGGATGCCGTTCGGGTCGTCCGAATGGACAATCGCGCACGCGCCGGCATTGTGGACAAGCGGGATGTTTTCATTGACCGCGTCATAGGATTCCATCTTGAACCCCCACCAGTCGGACCACATTGCCGAACAGATGCCTTCCGCTTTCAGCAAGTCAGCGATCTTGTAGCTTTCGACGGCATGGTGGAACGTGCTGACTTTATAACCGAACTCCTTCGCCATGTCGATGACGACGGCCATTTCATCGGCGCGGTAGCAGTGATTGTGGACGAGGATATTGCCAGCGAGCACGCCTGCCAATGTATCCATCGCGATGTCACGCGTAATTTCGCCGCC
>JAYTAP010000054.1:0-4103 GCA_043737475.1 Sphingomonas sp. | reverse complement strand
GTTGCGCCGATGATGACGTGGTCGTGAACTGCGACGTTCAGTCTTTTCCCGGCATCGATAATGTCGCGAGTCAGCGCAATGTCGGCGCGGCTGGGTGAGGGATCGCCGCTGGGATGATTGTGCACGAGAATGATCGCGGACGACCCCAGATCGATCGCGCGGCGAATGACTTCGCGGACATGAACGCTGGCCTGATCGATCGACCCTTCGCTGATCACCTCGTCGCGGATCAGCATATTCTTTCCGTTCAGGTGAAGCACGCGCACGCGCTCGATCGTGATGTGCCCCATGTCGGCGCGAAGATAGTCGATCAGCGCCTGCCAGCTTGCGAGAACCGGCTTCTCGGCAATTTCCGACCGAAGCAGACGTAACGACGTCGCCTGAACGATCTTCAATGCGGCAACGACTGTGTCGCCGACACCGTCGATGCGTAACAATGCATCTGCATCCGCGGAGAGCAACCCACCGATGCCGTTGAATTCACGCAACAATGCCTTTGCCAATGGCTTGGTGTCACGCCGCGGAATGGCAAGCGCGAGAAGATATTCGATCAACTCGTAATCCTGCAACGCATCGCCACCGCTGTCGATCAAGCGAGAACGCAAACGGCTGCGATGGCCGGCAGAGTCGGAAGGAGCGGGCGCGTCAGCCATGGAATATGCTAAGGTGCTGCGGCCGATGGCGCAATTGCCCTTGATCGTTGTGCATGAAAGCGTCTCTAAGGCGCGTGGTGCACGCTATGGCCAGAACATGACCCGAAAAAAGGTGTATCGCATTCTGGTCGGCGTATTGCTCGTGGCAGTCATCGGCGCAGCCTCGATCTGGTTTGCGCGCCGCCCGATCGCCGATGCCGCAATCCGCCGCGCCCTTGCTGCGCGTGGCGTGGATGCAAGCTACACGGTCAAAGCTATCGGCTTGCAATGGGAACGGATCGAAAATCTGCGGATCGGTGATCCGAACGCGCCCGATCTCACGGCGGAATGGGCCGACATCCGTGTCTCGGTTGGCCTCGGTGGGGTGAAACTCAGAGGCGTGAGGGCTGGCGGGGTTCGGCTGCGCGGTCGCATCGTCGATGGCCGCCTGACGCTCGGTGACATCGACAAGCTACTGCAGGAAAACAATGGCGCCAAGCCTATCGTCTTGCCCGACGTCGATGTCGAACTGATCGACGCGCGCGTTTCGATTGACAGCAAATGGGGAAAAGTCGGCGGTCGGATCGATGGCAAGGGTAACCTGGTCGATGGTTTTTCCGGCAAGGTCGCTGCCATCGGTCCTGCGTTGCAAGTTTCCGGTTGTCGCGCCAAGCGGGTCACGGCGTATGTCGATCTACGCATTAGCGATCGACAGCCGACCTTTCGAGGGCCGCTGCGCGCAGACGGCCTTGTATGCAACGGTTTTGCGATTGCGAAACCGGCATTGAGCATTGCCGCCACGTTAACCCCCGAACTCGACCGATGGCGCGGCGATACCGCGCTGCTCGCTGGAAACTTCAAGGCAGGCCAAGCGACGATTTCCGATATCGCGGGGCGCGTGGATTTCGACGGGCAAGCAAACGGCACGAAGGGCACTGCCACACTGTCAGCCGCGACGGGTCGGATCGCTTCGACGCCATTGACCGGATTGGGGCTCAACGGAAAGTTCGCCTTCGGCAGCACCGCCAGCGGCGAAGGCCGCTTGACTGTCGCACGCCTGAAGCCCGGTATCCGCGTGGTCGAGCGACTGGACGCCGCCGCCCGCACCGCTGCGGACACCCCGGTAGGACCGATGCTCCGTGAAGTTGCCCGCGCCGTCCAGCGCACTGGTAGCGGCATTTCCGTCGTCGCAGACGCCAGTTATTCTGGTGGCACCACACAAATTTCGCAGTTGCTTGCAACGAGCGTTTCGGGTGCTGCACTACGAGCTACTGGGGGACGCGGGATACAGGTCGGTGGCGAAGGGTTTGTCGCCGACACCACCTTGTCGCTCAGTGGCGGCGGTTTCCCGACGATCCGCTCAACGCTGCAACGACGCACCGATGGCATGACGCTGGGTCTTGCACAATTGTCGCCATTCGTCGGCGACGGCTCCCGCGTCGCGTTCGAAGCAATCCGGTTCGCCGCGAACCCATCGGGCGCAATGCGATTCGAAACAATCGCAACGCTCGACGGTCGTATGCCCGGTGGTCGCGTCGAAGGATTAAAGTTGCCGGTGAATGCGACGATTGCCGCGAACGGGTCGATCATCGTCAATAATGGCTGCACCCCGGTCGCTTTCCGCCGCCTGTTGGTCTCCGGCCTGCGCCTGAGGCCGACGACCATGCGGCTGTGCCCAATCGATAGCAGCTCATTGATCCGCTATGCCAACGGGCGCGTTTCTGGCGGGACAAACATTCGCGCACCGCGCCTGATCGGCACGCACGGCAACACTGCGGTCATCCTGGCAGCAAATCAGGCGCGTATTACGTTTGCGCAAGGCGGGTTCACGATCGACCGGCTGTCAGCGCGTGTCGGTGCCGGCGTGCGGCTCTCGACGCTCGATATCGCCACACTGAGCGGCGGCTTTGGGAAGGGTGCGATACGTGGCGGCTTTACCGGCACATCGGGTAAAATCGGCAACGTCCCGCTGTCAATGACCGATGCGCGCGGCAGTTGGACATTGCAAAACGGCCAGCTGACGTTGAACGGCGGACTGAGAATATCCGACGAACTGGGACCGGGGCGGTTCAATCCGCTCACCAGCGACGACGCCGTTCTGCGCCTCGTTGACGGCAGGATTGCGGCAACAGCGACGCTACGCGAACCGGTTAGTCAGACAGCCGTGACGAGCGTTGTCATCGATCATGATCTCGCGGCCGGAGCCGGAACGGCAGGTCTTACGGTTGCGGGATTGCGGTTCGGCAAAAGCTTTCAACCCGAACAGGTGACGCGGCTAACGCTCGGCGTGGTGGCAAACGTCGAAGGCACCGTGTCCGGACGCGGCATGATAAGCTGGGATCCTGGCGGTGTTAAAAGTACAGGGCGATTTTCCACGCAGGCGCTGAATTTTGCTGCGGCATTCGGGCCGGTATCGGGCCTGAAGGGCGAAATCTATTTCGACGATCTTCTGGCGATGGCAACGCCGCCGGGTCAGCGGGTGACGATTGCCAGCATAAATCCGGGCACTTTGGTGACCAACGGCACGATCGCTTACCAGCTGTTGCCGGGCCAAAGAGTCGCTATCGAACGTGGCGACTGGCCGTTTGCCGGTGGTGATCTCATCCTCGACCCGACAAGTTTTGCATTCGGGCAGGACGCGACGCGCAAACTCACCTTCCGCGTCGTCGGGCTGGATGCCGCAAAGTTCATCCAACAGCTTGAGTTCGAGAATCTGGCGGCGACCGGCATATTCGATGGCATTTTACCGATGTATTTCGACGCGAACGGCGGGCGCATCGAAGGGGGCCGCCTCGTCGTCCGGCAGGGCGGAGGAACGCTGGCCTATGTCGGCGAAATCTCGAACACGGCGATGAATGTCTATGCCAAACTGGCGTTCGATGCCCTGAAATCGATCCGCTACGACAAGCTGACCATCGAACTGAACGGCGCGCTCGACGGCGAGATCGTGTCGCAGATCGATTTCAACGGCGTCAATGAAGCGCCGCTCAGTCCACCGAAAAGTTACATCGCCCGACAGTTTATCGGACTGCCATTCATCTTCAATATCAAGGTGACAGCACCTTTCCGCAGCCTGCTGAATACGGCCCGGACGTTCCAGGATCCGAGCTCGCTGCTCCAGCGCACTGTTCCCGAGCTGCGCAAACCGCCTGTTCAGCCCTCCGAAAGCGAAACGCGGCCATGACGTTCATGTTGTTGACGGAGAGGTCAAGCGGTGCGAGGCAAGCGGTTATGAAGAAAACCGCGCTGATCATCGTGCTCGCAAGCTCCGGGTGCATCAATATCAAGGCACCCGACAAGCCGATCGAGATCAACCTGAACGTGAATATCAAGCAGGAAGTCATCGTAAGGCTCCAAAAGGATGCCGATGATTTCATCACCAACAATCCGGAGCTATTTCCGAAATGACGTATCGTATTAAAATTATCGCTGCAGCGGCTGTCGGCATTGCCTTGGCGGCAGGCGCCTTCG
>JAYTAP010000053.1:0-24940 GCA_043737475.1 Sphingomonas sp. | reverse complement strand
AGCGCCGCCGCTTGCCAGTGCGCCGTCGCCATGTCCTGAATCCAGCGTACCCATACTGAATTGTTGACATGACCGAGCTCGTCGATGTCGGCAGGCTGCGCTGTGATCGTGGCGGTGAACGGCGTCATCGCACCCCTCTTGAAGTCCCAAGCGGACTGGCGCAACAGTTTGGCTTATGTCCAGCTATGCCGACCGTCTCGCCGCGCTGCGTGTGCATCTTGCCGCTGCCCACCTTGACGGCTTTGTCGTGCCGCTGACCGACGAGCATATGAGCGAATATGTCGGCGATTATGCCAAGCGGCTCGAATGGCTGACGGGTTTCAGGGGATCGGCGGGATCGGCCGTGGTGTTGCCCGAAGCGGCAGCGATTTTCACCGACGGCCGTTATACCCTCCAAGTTCGCGCGCAGGTTTCGGCGGATCATTGGGAATATTGCGGAGTGCCGCAGACGAGCATCGCCGAGTGGCTGCGCGACCATGCACCGTCCGGCGGGCGGATCGGTTACGACCCGTGGCTGCATACGCGCGATTGGGTCGCGGCGGCAAAGGCGGCGCTGGCGGCGAAGGGCGCGGAGCTTGTTCCCGTTACGCCAAATCCGATTGACGCAGTATGGATCGACCAACCCGCGCTTTCCGAGGCAAAAATCGCGGTCCAGCCAACCGAAATCTCCGGGCGGTCGTCGCCCGAAAAGCGCGGTGAAATTGCCGATTGGCTGACGCGCGAAGGACTTGACGCGACCGTGATGACCGCGCTCGATTCGATTGCATGGACGTTCAACGTGCGCGGGACCGACGTGACGCATACGCCGGTCGGGCTGGCGTTTGCCGTACTCCACGCCGATGCAACCGCAGATCTGTTCATCGCGCCTGACAAGATCGACGATGCCGTACGCGCACATCTCGGCAATGGCGTACGCTTGCATGATCGCAATGCCTTCGCGCCGACGCTCGCCACGCTGACCGGTAAGCGCGTCGCTGTCGATCCCGAACGCGCCGTCGCTGCTGTGTTCGATGCGCTGGAAAAGGGGGGCGCTTTGCTCGTGTCCGTCCGTGACCCGGCTGTGCTGGCCAAGGCAATCAAGAATGATGCCGAACAAGCGGGAACACGCGCGGCCCATGCGCGCGATGGTGCTGCACTTTCGCGTTACCTTCATTGGCTGTCTGTCGAAGCGCCAAAGGGCGATTTGACAGAAATCTCCGCGTCCGATCAGCTGGCGAAATTCCGCGCGGAAACTGCCAAGCTCCTCGATTTGAGCTTCGACACGATCTCGGGTGCCGGGCCAAACGGCGCAATCATGCATTACAAGGCAAGTCCCGAAACGAACCGTGCGATCGAGCCGTCGTCGGTCTATCTGTGCGATTCGGGCGGGCAGTATGTGGACGGCACGACCGACGTGACGCGCACGATCTGGATCGGACCCGGCGATGCGCCTGCCGAAGTGAAGGACCGTTTCACGCGCGTGCTAAAGGGCCACATCGCGCTTGCCACGGCGGTTTTTCCCGATGGCACAAGCGGCGGGCAGATCGATGCGCTCGCCCGGCAATTTCTTTGGTCGGTCGGGATCGACTATGCCCACGGCACGGGCCACGGCGTGGGGTCGTTCCTCGCCGTGCACGAAGGCCCGCAACGCATTGCCAAACCCGGCGGCGGCCAAGCCGGCACAGCCGAACCGTTGCGTGCGGGCATGTTCCTGTCGAACGAGCCCGGCTATTACAAACCCGACGCATACGGCATCCGCATCGAAAATCTGGTGCTGGTCGAAGCGCGGGCGATGCCGGGTGGCGAAGCGACAATGCTGGGCTTTGAAACACTGACCTTCGCTCCGATCGACAAAGCAATGATCGAGAAGGCAATGCTTACCGCTGCGGAAGTGGCGTGGCTTGATGCTTATCATGCGCGGACGTTGCGGATCGTCGGTCCGCAATTGACTGGCGAAGCGAAGGTCTGGCTCGAAAAAGCTTGCGCGCTGCTTTGATGTTTCTGTAATGTTCCGCGTATCGATTCGGATGGAGCGACAATCATGATCGGCTATGTAACGGTAGGGACTGCCGACCTCGCGAGGGCGGCAGAATTCTATGACGCGATCGCGGCCGAATTGGGCACTGGCCGGATGATGGAATTCCCGACTGGCATCGCCTGGGGCACACCGGGCGGCGGCACGGGCATCGCCGCGATGACGCCGTTTGACGGCAACGCCGCGACCGTGGGCAACGGCGTGATGATCGCCTTCGATGCAAATGACGCGGCTCAGGTAGGTCGGCTCCACGCGATCGCGCTTGCCAATGGCGGCACTTGCGAAGGCCCGCCGGGCCTGCGCGGCGGGGGGTTTTACGCTGCCTATTTCCGCGATCCCGACGGCAACAAACTCAACGCTTTCGTCATGGGCGAACCCGATACCGTCGCTGGCTGAGGCCTGTATCCATCTCGGCGCGACCGCACTGTTCATCAAGTCCGTGTTCGGGACGGGACATCGTCCGCATTAGGCGGCAGCGTTTCAGTGACCCCGCGCGCCTGATCCTTGCGTTTGCGCAAATTTTCGCGAAGCGCTGCTGCAAGTTTTTCGGGATCGGACTTGGCCATGAGTCTACAATAGCCGCGCCAGCCTTGACCCGTCCACACGCTTTCTTCATAGCCGCGCTTCTATCGAAAACCCGTGCTGCCGTAGCTCAGTGGTAGAGCGCATCCTTGGTAAGGCTGAGGTCCGGAGTTCAATCCTCCGCGGCAGCACCAGTTTTTCGGTTCAGGCCCGCGTTGGGATTACGGCGTGCTGATCCTGTTCAACAAGCCCTATGGCGTTCTGCCGCAATTCACGGACGATGCGGGTCGGCCAACGCTGTCCAATTACATCGATGTGCCCGGCATCTATCCGGCGGGGCGGCTTGATATGGATAGCGAAGGGCTGATGCTGCTCACTGACGACGGGCGGCTGCAAGCGCGGATCGCCGACCCCAAGCATAAAATGGCAAAGACATATCTGGTGCAAGTCGAAGGCGATGTCGCGGCGGAAGCGCTGGTGGCGCTGCGGGCAGGCGTGGCGTTGAAGGACGGGTTGACCTTGCCTGCCGAAGCCGAACGGATCGACCCGCCCGAATTGTGGCCGCGTGTGCCGCCGATCCGCGTGCGCCAAAGCATCACCGATTGCTGGGTGCGCCTGACTATCCGCGAAGGTCGCAACCGCCAGGTGCGGCGCATGACGGCAGCCGTCGGGCACCCGACCCTGCGGCTCGTGCGCTGGGCGGTCGGGGCGTGGACGATCGAGGGGTTGGCCGTGGGGGCATGGCGGTCGGTACGATAAAGCTTTGCACTTAGAGTGTTTCCCGGTTCTGTCGTAATTCACAGAAATATGTGATGCTTGGTGGACCAAATTCGACTGGTCGCTTGTCGGATTCAGGGGGAAGTTTTATGGTCTGGGTTAGCTTGCGTTCGGATTTTTGTGTGGGCGTTACAATATCGCTGTTGTTGGTCAATCCCAGCATCGCACAGATGTCGCCGGCAGCAACAGTCAAAGATACAGCGATCATTGACGTTCCGCTAGTTTTCGGCGAAATTAAAGCGTTGCGTTTAACGACACGCTGTGGACAAAAGGGAAAGCGCCTGAAAATCCAATTCTAGCGCAATTTTCGGTCAAGCCAATTCAGGTCGCGTCGTTCTCTTCGTCACCAACTGACAACACAGATGTTGTTTTATGGCGCGCTTTTGCAGAGGGTGGCATTACCGTTCTCCGGTCGGATGATCTCAATTTGAAAGACGGACCACGATATTTTTGTGGATTGGTCGCCAATCCAAATCGTTTCGCATGTTTTATTGACAAAGATGGGGACGGCAGCTTCGATCACTCTGCGGACGCGATCCCCAAGCGGGGCTTGAAGCCTTATCACATAACCATCATCAGGACCCTGATTCCTCTGGCTGTATCGCAGCCATACCGAATTTTGAGCGATGATTTACGCCCCGCAATCGACATCGTAGTTCGGAATTGCGCGAAGGACTATGATCGTCCCCGCTTTTCGGCCCGCTCGACAGTCGATCAGGACGTGCCTGTTGCGCGAAACAGCTATAGTTGGGATGACAAGGACAGCAGTTTTGCTTCGTGTCGGCGCGGTAACCAGCTCTCCGCACTGCCCGACAAATCGGTGGCAATCCCGCCGGGCGGATATCTTGCCCGAATTGGTGAACTGGCTTTTACCGTCGGTTCGAAAGATGCACCCCGGCTCACGCTGATCGGGCCCGTCGATCCCACGGCGTTATACCGCCTTGAAGCTGCGAGCCTGGTCGACACCAAGATTGGTCGCACGCCCAATCAGGCGCAACTCGTGGCGCTCAAAATGTTCCCGCACCCCGTGATGATGACAGACGCAGGCGCCATCATTCACGAAGGTCGGCTGCAAAAAGGCGAGCGGCTAGCATCAATTCCGTTCCACCACGCCTATCGCGGCAAGCTGACGCAAGAAATTACGATAAAAACGCTTTTTGGAAAACGCTCCCTGCCCGCGGGTACGGTCGTTTACGGATTCCCGGCGCAGAGCCGCATCACGTCAACCAGAAATGGAATACCCGACATGACCCCTGTTGGCGACAATGAGTATCGACAGATCAATTTGGAACTGACCTGGTGCGCTCCGGTTCATAATGCTGTTGCAACCCAGGATCAGCCCAAGGGCGTCGGCAGAGGTGGATGGTCCGCTTCGTGCATACCCAAGGGCGCTTTCGACAACCACACCATCATCGACGATATGGCTCCCGCTTTCACGATATCCGGCTTGTCCTACAGTCTCGACACGTCATCAAACGGGGGACCTCCGCCAATCCGGCGCGCGGATGAAACCGCCTTCGCGCAACCGCTTCGCATTGATTATGTCTATGAGGGGCGCGAGAGTGATTTCATATCGCTCGGCGAGAAGGTTTATTTCGGTAACGAGCTGACCAGCAGTAGCCCCCAAAAAGTCTATGCCCCGTCGGGCAGTGCCGTTGTTCGGGTTGCTGGTATGCAGATCGAGGCAACAGCGCTTGAAACCGGCGATCTCATGCTAAAGTCGCAAGGCTTACCCAAAATAGGCTCTGATCCGCACCTGAAATGGGACCAGCGGGCTATGATGTTGAAGCAGATCGAAAAGTTGGGGCTTAAAGTCCGGAATGACACAAAATGAGATTTGATAATTGCAGCTAGGGAACCTACTTTTTTTCGCCCATAATTATTTGTGAGATTTGTTCGACCGACAGCGAACCCTGCCCGACAATTAGGGTCGATAGTTTCAAAACAGACGCCTTGTCTTTGGTTGCCAGCTCAATCCGTATATCATCTCGCCCGCACAGCATCTCCGCAAACGCCGCCACTTCTCCTACGCATTCGAAACATTCGCCATCGACGAAGAGCAGCACCCCCTCCCCCTCTCGCACGAATGAAAAGCGGCTTGCCGGGTTGCGTTGGAGCACTTCGCCAGTCGCGAGCCGCGCGCACACTTCTTCGTGAGACATTGGTGTTTCAGGGGCCCAGTCGACTTCGGGATATTTGGGCGCGCTGATATATTCTCCGAACCAGCGCGCAAACGCACGACGATCGCCGAGTTTTTCCATCACCATGCCCTGAAGCTTTTCCAAGGCATCCGCCGTGATCTCGCCCGCGCTCGACTGCACTGAAAGCCCCGCGTCGCCGTAACGATCATCGTCGCTCAAGCCGGCCAAGACATCATCGACATAATGCGCGATTAGTTCGCTGCGGCTGGGCGCGCGGAAGCCGACGGAATAAGTCATGCAATCATCGCCGACCGCGACGCCGTTGTGCGCAAAGCGCGGCGGCACGTAAAGCATGTCACCGGGTTCGAGCAGCCATTCGTCGGTCGCCTCGAAATTTGCCAGCAGGCGCAGATCGTCATGCGGCAACAGTTCGGTATCGTCATCGCAAAGCGCGCCGACTTGCCAGCAACGCGTGCCCAGCCCCTGGATCAGGAACACGTCATATTGATCGAAATGCGGCCCGACGCCGCCGCCGTCGCTGGCATAGCTGACCATGACATCGTCGATCCGCCAGTTCGGAATGAAGCGAAACGGTGCCATCAGCGCGGCGACATCGGGGACATGATGATCGACCGCTTGCACAAGAAGCGTCCACGGCGCTTTGCCGAGCTTGCCGAAGCGCTTTTCGGCGATCGGGCCGGGTTCCACCTGCCAGTCCCTGCGCTTCTGCACGATCAGCCGCGATTCGACATGGTCTTCACAGGCGAGCCCCGCCAGATCGTCGGGGTCGACCGGATTTTTCCAATTGCTCCAAGGGTTGCGGATCAGGAGCGCCTTCTGCTGCCAGGTATCGCGCAGGAAAGCGTCGATGTCGAAGTTTGCAAAGTTCATGGCGCGACCATAGCCGCGCCGGGCCGGTATCGCTAAGACTATGCGTGTGGCGGCGCGCATCAAGATTTATTTCGACGGCGGGTGCCGCCCCAATCCGGGCACGATGGAAATTGCGGTCGTCGTCCGCGGTGTTGCCCATATCGATCGCGACATCGGACGGGGCACGGGCATGGACGCCGAATGGCTCGCGTTGATTGCGGCGCTGCGCATTGGGCAATCGCTTGGTGAGGTCGATTATGTGTTGCTGGGCGATTCGGCAGCGGTGATCAATCAAGCAACAAGACGCGCGAATGGCGGCTGCGCGTTTGGTTGCCATTTGGACGCTTTTCGCGCCCTGGCCGCGGGCGTTGCGCCACGAATCCGTTATATCAAGCGCACGCAAAACCTTGCCGGCATCGCGTTATCGCGCATGCACCTCGGCCTTTAGTTGGCCTCGACCACATAAATCTCGCCGTCGTAATCGACAATGTAGAGGTTGCCCGACTGATCGACGCCGAAGCTGGCGATATTGTTGATGGTCCCCGTGTTTGGCGCAAACGCTGCGCGCCGCGCTGTAAACCCCGATGAGGCAAGCGTCTGCCCCTGCGTCAGCGCCGATACCGCAACCGACCAGATGTTGCCGTTCACGAAATCGCCAAAAATATACTGTCCGAACAACGATGAAACCGGCCCGCGATAAACATAACCCCCCGTAACGGACATGCCCTGAAGCGGGCCCGGGCCGTGGCTATATTCGGTGACGGGCGCGGTAAACGCCGCACTGTTTGCGCCACCGGCATAGGGCGCCGTGCCTTCGCGCAGGTTCCAGCCGAAGTTCAGGCCGTTGGTGCCGGAGGGCACGAGGTTGATTTCCTCGATCGCGCCCTGCCCCACATCGCCGATGTAGAGATTACCCGTCGTCCGGTCGAACCCAGCGCGGAACGGGTTGCGAAGCCCGAGCGCCCAGACTTCGGGCGCGCCGCCGCTCGTGGCGAATGGATTGGTCGCCGGGATGCCATAGTCCCGCTGCGCATCGGCAGGGTAGCTGTCGCGCGTCGGATCGATGCGCAGGATCTTGCCGAGCAGCGCGTTGGGGTTTTGCGCATTGCGATCTGGATCCCCGCTGCCGCCGCCGTCGCCCACGCCGAGGTAGAGATTGCCGTCGGGCCCGAAATCGAGCCAGCCCCCATTGTGATTGCTGTAGCCTGGATGCGAGATGCTGATGATGACATCGCTTGTCGCGGCATCGATCCGCTCGCGCGTGCCTGCTGCTGCCTGGTATTTGCGCACTTCGATTGTGCCTGCCGGGTTGGTAACAAAAGCATAGACAGTGCCGCTAGTCATGTAGTTCGGCGCCAGCGCAAGGCCAAGCAGCCCGCGTTCGCCACCGGTAGAAATCGTCGTGGATACATCAAGAAACGGCGTGGATGCGATCGCACCTGTCGACGGCGTCAGGATTCCGACATAGCCCGCTTGCTCGACAACGAGGACACGGCCCGAATTATCGGGCAGTGCCGTCAGATAAAGCGGATCGCGAAACGCGCCCGTTACGCGTCGAACCTGAAAACTGCCGTTGCCCGCATTTGTGACATTTACAGCAAGGTCGAGTGTCGTGCTCGCCGTTCCGTCTGACACCGTAAGCTGGACCAGATAGATGTTGTTCCGGTCGGCATCGGTCGGCGACGCAAAACTTTTCAACGCAAGAAATGACAAGGCACCCGAATTGCTGAGCGAGAATTCAGCACGGTCCGCACCGCCAGAAATCGTGAAGCTGAGCGCATTGTTGTCGGCATCGGTGGCAGTCGCGAAATAAGCAATCGTATTGGTATTTTCGGGAACGCTGGCAGTCGTCCCTGACGTAAATACCGGCGCCCGATTGACCGGCGGCGGCGGTGCCGGCGTGCTGCCACCACCATCGCTGCCGCAACCCACAAGCGCGCCAGCCAAAAATGTCATCAGAGAAATCAGTCGGATCGTCGCCATCCCGGCCTCCTGTTTTCATAATAACCCATGATGCGGTGATTGGTTGCGCGGGGCAAGGTTCGCCGCAAGCCTTTCGCAGCAAAAGATTGTGCGCGGCAATCGAAGCCGATAGGTGACCGAAAAGTTGCCTGGGAGTTGCCTGAATGTTTCGATTTGCCGTGTTTGCGCTTGCCGCCCTGTCTGCGCCTGCTGCGGCGGAGACATGGCAACCCGAAGAAGCCGCGATGCGCGGTCACGTCGGGTTTCTTGCCAGCGACGAAATGAAAGGGCGCGAGGCGGGAACACCCGAATATGACATTGCCGCGCGATATGTCGCCGCGCAATTCGAAACGATGGGTCTCAAACCGGCAGGCGCGAAAGAAAGCTACCTGCAACCCGTGCCGCTCGTCACGTTTCGCGCCGCCGATCAGGGCAGTGTCGTGTTCGTCCGCGGGTCCACGCAAACGACACTCGAATTCGGTAAGGATTATCTGCCCGGCGCAAGCCCGCTCGCAGCGACGTTGACCAAAGATGCGCCGCTGGTGTTCGTCGGCTTCGGCGTGGTCGCGCCGCAATTCAAACGCAACGATTATGCCGGGCTCGACGTGAAGGGCAAAATCGTCGTCATGCTTGCCGGCGCGCCCGCGTCGTTGCCGACCGAAGAACGCGCGCATTATGGCAATGCCACGAGCAAGCGTGAACTGGCGGCGGCCCGCGGTGCCGTCGGCATCATTGCGGTCGATACCCCGACGCGCGAAAAAGTTTCGAACTTTGCGCGCCGCGCCCGCAACTGGCGCTATCTCGGCGCGACGTGGGCGCACAGCGATGGCACGCCCGACTACGCGGGCGGGAGTGCGCCGGGTCTCGCGTCGCTGAGCCTTGCCGGGGCCGCAAAACTGTTCGCCGGGCTACCCGGAGGAGCGGACGCCGTGTTTGCCGCGTCGGAAAGCAAGCTCGGCAATCCCCAACGAATGGTGCTGCCGATGACCGCGCGCATTGCGATCAAAACCGAAATAGACCGCGTGATGAGCAGCAATGTGGCTGGCCTGCTCGAAGGCTCCGATCCCGTCCTGAAGGACCAGATCGTCGTGCTGTCGGGCCATCTCGATCACACCGGCATCTGTCCCGAAGTGAAAGGCGACACGATTTGCAACGGCGCGATGGACAATGCCATGGGCATCGCATCGATGATCGAAGTCGCGCATGGCTTCAAGCATCTGAAAGCACGGCCGAAGCGGTCGATCCTTTTTCTGGCCGTGACCGCAGAGGAAAAGGGTCTGGTCGGTGCCGACTATTACGCCAACAATCCGACATTTCCGAAAGCCAATCTGGTCGGCAACGTCAATCTCGACATGCCGATCGTGACGTATGACTTCAAGGATGTCATCGCATTCGGGGCCGAGCGATCGTCGATCGGGCCAGCTGTCGCACGCGCAGGCGCAACATTGGGAATCGCGCTTGTTCCCGATCCGCAGCCTGAAGAGGGACTTTTCACACGCTCGGACCATTACCGATTTGTGCAGCAAGGAATTCCGGCAGTTTTTTTGAAGACAGGTCCGGGCGGCGCTGGGGCCTTGGCAACGGAAGTATTTCGAAAGACCCATTACCATCAGCCTTCGGATGACATGAAGCTGCCGTTCAACTGGGGTGCCGCGACGCGCTTTGTCGGGCTCAATCTCGCTATCGCACGCGATCTTGCCGACGCCGCCGAGCGGCCGCGCTGGAACAAGGGCGATTTCTTCGGCACGCTTTACAAAGGCTATGGCGCGACAGGAAAATAGACGGTGCGGCTACTGATCTTCGGGCTGGGCTACGTGGCCCTGCGCATTGCGGAAGCCGCGCGACAGGGCGGATGGGCCGTGGATGCCACGGGCTCCGCAGGCAATATCGACTTTAACGATCGCGCCACCGTCCGGCTTGTCGCGGCGCAGGCCACGCACATCCTGTCATCGGTCCCGCCAGTCGTCGATGGTGATCCGGTGCTGCAAACCTATAGCGCCGCACTTGACGGCAAATGGCTCGGTTATCTGTCGTCGACGGGGGTTTATGGCGATGCGGGCGGCGCTTGGGTCGATGAAAGTGCGGCCATCCGCGGGCGGCGCGAGAGCCGTAATCGAGCCGATCAGGAGTGGCTGGCACGGCGCGCGCGCGTATTCCGGCTGCCGGGGATCTACGGACCCGGGCGCTCCGCGCTCGATCGTGTGGCCGAAGGCAAGGCACACCGCGTCAACTTGCCCGATCAGGTGTTCAGCCGCGTGCATGTCGACGATATCGTGTCGGGCGTGATCGCGGGGTTCGGTGGGCCGGCGGGCGCGTATAATCTGGCGGATGACTATCCCTGTGATCAGAATGCCGTGATCGAGGCAGCAGCGGCGTTGCTCGGTGTGTCCGCACCGCCCTTCGTTACGCTCGACCAGCTGTCGCCGATGGCGCGTAGTTTTTACGGCGAAAACCGGCGCGTAGCGAATGCCAAGGCAAAGCGCGTGCTCGACTGGAAGCCGGCCTACCCTGATTTCAGGTCGGGTCTGCGCGCACTAAGCGCTATCAGCAATCCGCCCAGCGCGACGATGCCACCGGCGGCCGCAAGCCACGACCAGCGATAATCCTCGACGATTGTCGAAATGATCATCGCGATGATCGGCGTCAGCACGCTCGAATAAGCCGCACGCGCGGGTCCGACATCGCGAATGACGCTGAAATAACATGTGAACGCAATCGCACTTGCAAATACGCCGAGGTAGACGACGCCGCCGATATAGGTCGGCGTCCATTCGAACACCGGCGGGCCGTTCAGGACCAGCGCCAGCAACGCATTCATACCCGTGCCCCACAGCATCCCCCATGCCAGCGTCGACGCCATCGGCAATGCTTTGCCCTGCGCCGTGCCCTGCATAATGTTGGCGACCGATGCTGACAGGACACCCAGGATCGTGAACACAACGCCGAGGATCGTCGCCGATGCGGACGCGCTGTCGGCGCGGAGTTCCTGCGCAATCAACATGCCAACGCCAATGACCGCAACCAGCGAACCAAGCAGAAAGCGGCCCGACAATGGCTGTTTCAGAAATGCGCGGCCAAGGACGGCATTGGGCACGATCAGCAGCGCAAACAGGACGGCCACGAGCCCCGACGTGATAAATGCTTCCGCACGATAGACGAAGTTGAAGTTCAAAACGAATTGCGCAAAGCCAAAAATGACGGCGAAGATCTGCCCCTCCCGCCCAATGCGAAACGGCGATTTCGTGAACGCGGCGTAGATGAACATGGCAACCGCACCGGCTGCAAACCGATATGCGACTGACCATGTCGGCGGTACCGCGCCAAGCTGATCACGGATCACGATCCAAGTCGTGCCCCAGATGATCGTCGCAATGGTAAAGGGGATCAGGACCCGCGCCCGCAGCATCGGTGCGTCGCTCATAGCGCGGCCAACGCAGAAGCCAGCGCGTCGATTTCGACCTGTGGCTGGTCCCATGACACGACGAAACGGACTTCGTTTTCGGCCCAGTCATAGAAATCGAACCCTTGTGCCCGCAGACGCGCCGCTTCGGCCGGCGACAGGTTGAGGAAAACTTCGTTGGCTTGCGTTGGGTGGAGCAGACGTGTTCCCGCTACTGCGGCCAGCGTAGCGGCTCCAGCATTGGCGGCGCGTGCGTTCACGAGCCAACGGTCATCTTCGAGCAACGCATGAAGCTGCGCCGCAAGATAGCGCCCTTTCGAATTCAGATGCCCCGCCCGCTTGCGCCGGATGCGGATTTCGTCGGCCAGCCCTATGTCGAACAGGATCAGCGCTTCGGCCGACAAGCCGCCGTTTTTAACAAAGCCGAAGCTCAATGCCTCGACGCCTGCCCGCCACGTTAGGTTCGCCGGACTGTCGCCGCGATGCACCACGGCATTGGCAAAGCGAGCGCCATCCATGTGAAACCGCAATCCCCGTGCCTTGACGACTGCGCCGATCGCAGCAACGTCTTCGGCACGATAGGTGCGCCCATATTCGGTGGCATTGGTGATCGAAACTGCGGCCGCCTGCGTCCGATGCACATCGTTGGCAATGGCATCGAGGCGTGTCGTCAGTGTTTCAGGCGTTAGCATCGCGCCGGGACCGTCAGCCAGCAACAGCTTGCCACCGCCCATGTAAAATTCGGGTGCGCCCGCTTCATCGCACTGGATATGCGCATCATGATGACAGACGACACCGCGATACGGCGGGCACATCGCCGCCAGTGCGAGGGCATTTGCTGCAGTTCCGGTGGAGACCCAGAGCGCCACAACATCGGTTTCGAACAGCGCCGAAAAATGTGCGTCGAGTGCCAGACTCAGCGCATCGCCGTCATAAGCGGTGTCCACTTGGTTGGCGGAAGTCAGCGCATCGAGCACGGCCGGATGAACCGACGCAGCATTATCGGAGAAAAATCGCATCGGTGATTGCCATCGCGCGCAACACCCGATGCGTCAACATCAACCGGCGGACGTGTGGCGATCAATCGTAGAAGAATCGTTCTTCGACAATCCGGCGGTCGCGCACGGTGAAAATGGCGATTTCGGTGAAGGGTCTGGCGTGCCCGCTGTCAGCGTCGATGATCAGCATATCGAGGAACAGCGCGAACTGATCACCGGTGATGAACAGCCGCGCATTCAGAGCCCGCCCCTGCAGATAAAGGTCATAAGCCACTTTGCTCGACGTCAGGCCATGGGCCAGCGGCGGGACCATCGATATGCCAAGCGCGGCCCGATTGCCGCCGTCACGGCCTGCGCCACCTTTTCCTGAAGCGCAAAAACGTCGTCCAGCGACCCATCAAAGCGCGCGCTCCACAGCTCAAAACCTGAGTCGCCAGCGATCACATGCGCATGAATGCGAACGCGGTCCCCCTGCCGCTGAACCGATTCTTTGATCAGGTGAGATACGCGCAAAGCGTCGGCAATGCCTATCGGCGACAAGTCGCTGCCCCGGAAATGGAACGATGATGTGCGACCCGCCACCATCAGCTGAGGCACTTGCCCCAATGCGGTGATCAGTTCATCGACCATGCCATCGGCAAAATAGTCATGCCCTTCCTGCGCATCGAGCGAGTGAAAAGGCAGCACCGCAATGCGCGTCTTGCCGGTCGGGCTTGCGTGCGCAGTGTTTGTCTTTGCCAGGGCATGGCGCGGGCTCCACGCGTCGAGAAGCTTTTCATGCCCGACTGCGTCACCGCTCGCCTGCAATACGCCAAGTGCCGAAGCGACGGCCGTATGCAAGCGGTGCTCTGCCCGCGACCGGTGCGCAGCAAGCCAGGCATTGAATCCGTCGCCAAAATCCATCTGGTCAAGCATTGGTTTGGTGCCGATCGACGCCAGCCGGTCAGCCGCATCGTCAAATTGTGCACGCTGCAGCGCACCTTCGAGATCGTCCAGATCGCTTTGGACCGCTGCGGCATTCAGGTTAATCTTGCTTCGGCTCACGTCGATGATCGGGCATTCGAGCGGTGCGAGCAGTTTTCCCAGATCAAGCAGGCATTGGCGCAGACTGGCTTTTGCATGCGCCTCGAACCGGCCCGGCCACAGCAGCTTGCTCAAATGGTCGCGGTCGATCGATGCATCGCGCGCCAGACACAACATCGCAAGCACGGCGCGTGCCCGCCGGTTTGAAATCGCGATTTCGCTGCCTTCAGCCGTGGTCAGTGCGAATTCACCGAACAATGTTGCGTGAACGGCAGTCTGCACCGGCCGATCGATTTCTTGTTGCCCTGCAGACCCCATCCCCAGCTGCACTCACCCCGTGTCAGTTGAAGAATAATCCAAATCGAAGCGCGGGCAAACCCTCAGTGGAGCCGCCACACCGTGCCCTGCGCAATTCGCCATTATTGCGCCGTCCAACCGCCATCAACGACGAGGCTCGTCCCCGTAATCATATCGGCCGCAGGGGATGCAAGATAAAGCACGGCTGCTGCGACGTCGTCGGGCTTTCCGATCCGGCCGAGCGGAATCATTCTGTCCACAAATGTGCGGAATTCCGGATTTGCCAGCATTGGCGCAGTCATCGGTGTTTCGATAAAAGTGGGGGCGACCGAATTGACGCGAATATTCTGTGGCGCGAGTTCAACCGCCATCGCCTTGGTCAGCCCTTCGAGCGCGTGCTTGGTCATGCAATAGACGGTCCGCCCCGGCGATCCGACATGGCCCATCTGGCTGGTGATATTTATAATTGCGCCGCCGCCGCCTGCCTTCACCATTGAACGCGCCGCGCCCTGTGCCGCCAGATAAGCCGCACGGACATTCAGGTTTAGCATCACATCCAGCACATCGACGCCCACGTCGATCATCGGCATCGGGCTGTTCGTGCCAGCATTGTTCACGAAGATATCGACACGGCGCTGCGCCAGTTCGATCCCGAAGGCCGGATCGGTCACGTCGGCCGCCCACGTCTGAATTGCCGGATGCGCCGCCGCAAGCGCTGCCAAAGTGTCAGGATCGCGTCCTACCGCTGTCACGCTTGCGCCGGCTCTTGCTAGAACAACGCTGATCGCGCGCCCGAGCCCCTTACTGCCGCCAGTCACGATTGCCGCTTTGCCCGAAAGTCCCTGTGCCCAGTTTGGCAGTTGATTTTGTGTCATACAGGTCTCTTTGCATTCGAAGTCATTTCGGTTAGCGTAAGGCAACATTTGGCCAAATCAAAGCGTATTGGGAGAGTAGAATGGCGCGCTATCTTAAAACTGGGATTACCGAGGACGCAGCGGCCGAAGCCGACACTAAAGTCCGAGCCGTCGTCGAGGAAATCATTGCAGATGTGAAAAAGCGCGGGGACGACGCGGTGCGCGACTGGTCGCTGAAGTTCGACAACTGGGCGCCCGCCGATTTCCGCCTTTCACAAACCGACATCGATGCCGCTTATGCAGCACTTGCTCCCCAGACGATCGAGGATATCCGCTTTGCCCAGGCGCAAGTGCGCGGCTTCGCCCAGATCCAGCGCGATGCCCTGAAAGACGTCGAAGTCGAAACCCTGCCCGGGGTCATCCTCGGTCACAAGAACCTGCCGGTGAACAGCGTCGGCTGCTATGTGCCGGGCGGCAAATATCCGCTGGTCGCGTCGGCGCACATGAGCGTCGTGACGGCAAAAGTCGCAGGGGTGAAGCGCATCGTTTCAGTGGCGCCGCCGTTCGAAGGCAAACCGAACCCCGCCATCGTCGTTGCAATGCACATGGCGGGCGCTGATGAAATTTTGTGCGTCGGCGGGGTGCAGGCGGTTGCTGCCATGGCGCTGGGCACGCAGAGCATTGCTGCGGTCGACATGATCGTCGGGCCGGGCAATGCCTATGTCGCCGAAGCAAAACGACAGCTTTTCGGGCGGATCGGCATCGACTTGCTGGCCGGACCGACCGAAACACTGGTGATTGCCGACGACACCGTGGACGGCGAGTTGTGCGCGGCGGACTTGTTGGGACAAGCCGAACATGGGCCGAACTCGCCAGCAATCCTGCTGACAAATTCTGAAAAGCTGGCGCGCGACACGATGCGCGAAATCGAGCGGCAACTGACCATCCTGCCGACCGCGCCGATCGCGTCGAAAGCATGGGCCGATTATGGTCAGGTCATCGTGGCCGACAGCTACGAGGAAATGGTCCGGATTGCCGACGACATCGCTTCCGAACATGTTCAGGTAATGACGCGCGATCCCGATTATTTCCTGAACAACATGACCAATTACGGCGCGCTGTTCCTCGGCGAACGGACCAATGTCAGCTATGGCGATAAAGTGATCGGCACCAACCATACGTTACCGACCAAAAGAAATGCGCGCTTTACGGGCGGGCTCTGGGTCGGCAAGTTCATCAAGACCTGCACCTACCAGCGGGTGCTGACTGATGAGGCAAGCGTGATGATTGGCGAATATTGCTCCAGGCTGTGCGCGATCGAAGGCTTTGCGGGCCACAAGGAACAGGCTGACATAAGGGTCCGCCGCTATGGCCGCAAACAAGCGGCCTGAGACGAACAGCGTCCGCGCGACGTCCTATGATGTCGCGCGGCAAGCCGGTGTCTCGCAATCGGCCGTTTCGCGTTGTTTCAAGCAAGGTGCTTCGGTTGCGCCACGGACGCGCGAGAAAATCCTCGCTGCGGCGCGTGAGCTGGATTACTACCCGAATGCCATCGCGCAGGGGCTGATCACGCGGCGCTCGAACCTCGTTGCGATCATCATTTCGAACCTGACCAATCTCTATTATCCCGAAGTGCTTGCCGAATTGACGCAGCGATTGTCGGCGCAAGGCATTCGCGTTCTGCTGTTTTCGCTCGCCGCGGAATCGGACGTCGACGATGTGCTTGATCAGGTCTGGCGCTACCGCGTCGACGGCGCGATCGTGGCGGCGCGGCTTCATCCCGAACAGCTGGCCGCCTTTGCCGACCGTGGCGTGCCGGTCATCCTTTATAACCGCATCGGCGAGGGCGTGCCGGTGGCGAGTGTCTGCTGCGATTCAGTCAGCGGGGAACACGCGCTGGTCGAAGCATTGGTCGAAGGGGATCATCATGTTTTCGGTATCATTGCCGGGCCTGCGGACAGCTATGTCGGTGAAGAACGCGTCGAAGCGGCACGGCGGCGGCTGCACCAGCTGGGCCGCGACTGCCTGATCGTGCGCGGCAATTTCGATTATGCGAGCGGCGATGCCGCGCTCAAAAAGCTGATGCGGATGACCGATCGCAAGCTCGACGCGCTGATCTGCGCCAACGACCTGATGGCGATCGGCGCAATCGACAGCGCGCGGATCAATTTCGGCATACATGTGCCAGCCGATCTGTCCGTGGTCGGCTTCGATGGTGTCGGTCCGGCGACATGGCTTGCCTATCAGGTGACGACGATCCGCCAGCCGGTGCGCCGGATGACCGAAGCAGCCGTTGCCATGCTCGTCGAGCGGATCGAGCGGCCCGATCTGTCGCCCGAACAGCGTTTGTTCGCGGGCGAACTATTGCCGGGCAGCTCGGCGCGGCTCGGCTGATTTTAGGGGCTTTATAACGATGACCGAACGTATTCTGACCACACATGTCGGCTCGCTGCCACGTTCGGCGGCCGTTACCGATCTCGTCTTTGCGCAGGAACGCGGCGAACCAGTCGACGCCGCGCAATTTTCGTCGGTGATCGGCGCTGCCGTCGATGACGCCGTGGCGCGACAGGTCGCGAGCGGGATCGATCTTGTTTCCGACGGGGAAATGTCGAAGATTTCCTATGCCACCTATATCAAGGACCGGATCACGGGCTTCGACGGTGACAGTGCCCGCACCCCGCCCAAAGACCTCGAGATGTTCCCGAACTTCCTGAAACGGCAGGACAAAGGCGGCGGCACGCCGACCTATCGCCGCCCCAAATGCGTCGGGCCGATTGCGGTCAAATCGATGGCACCGCTCGAGGACGACGTCGCGCACATGCTCGCGGCCATCGCCAAACACGTGCCGGTCGGCGGTTTCATGAACGCCGCCTCACCCGGCGTGATCGCACTGTTTCAGCCAAACGAGTTTTACCCGACGCAAGATGCCTATCTCGAAGCACTCGCCGAAGCGATGCGGCCCGAATATGAAGCCATTGTCGCGGCGGGTCTGTATCTGCAGCTCGACAGTCCTGACCTCGGGCTTGGCCGCCACATGATGTACAAGGATCGCAGCGACGACGATTATCTGATGTTGATCGGTGGCCATGTCGAAGCGCTCAACCATGCGCTGCGCAATGTGCCCGCGGATCGCGTTCGGATGCACGTTTGCTGGGGCAATTATGAAGGGCCGCATTGCTGCGATGTCGAACTGGGGGTCATCCTGCCGACGTTGATGGCGGCAAAACCCGCGGCCCTGCTGTTCGAAACGTCAAACCCGCGGCATCAGGCGGACTGGAATTATTTTGTCGAAATGGCGGATATCATCCCGGACAACAAAATCCTGATCCCGGGCGTGATCGACAGCACGACGAATTTCATCGAACACCCGCACGTCGTCGCCGAACGGATCGAGCGTTACGCAGGTATCATTGGCCGCGAGCGCGTGATCGCGGGCACCGATTGCGGCTTTTCGACCTTTGCCGGGTTCGGGGTCGTCGATCCCGATATCGTCTGGGCGAAACTGAAAACCTTGGCCGAGGGCGCCGAACTGGCGAGCAAGAAATTATGGTGACGTTCCGCGAACGCCTGCGCGCTGGGGAGCTGATCGCCGGGACTTGGATAAAGACGCCGCATCCGCATGTCGTCGAAGTGCTGAGCCTTAGCAGCCTTGATTGTCTCGTGCTCGACGCCGAACATGCGCCGTTCGATCGCGCGGCACTCGACCTGTGCATCCTGGCGGCGCGCGCGGGCGGGAAAACCGTGCTCGTACGTCCGCAATCAGCGAGTCACGAACAGATCCTGAATGCGCTCGATTGCGGCGCGGACGGCGTCATCCTGCCGCATATCCGGAGCGCCGCCGAAGCCGAGGACGCGGTCAAGGCTTGCACTTACACCAGCGGCGGACGCGGCTTTGCTGGCAGCAGCCGCGCGGCCGGCTACACCAGCAAAGGCATGGCAAAGCACCGCGCCGACGCTGCCGGCGTCACAATCATCGTGCAGATCGAAGATATCGAGGGCGTCGAAAATGTCGAAGCGATTGCTGCTGTGAAGGGGATCGACGCGCTGTTCATCGGGCGCGCCGACCTGACGATATCCTATGGTGCCGCGACGCCCGACGACGCCGTGGTGGTCGCCGCAGTCAACCGGATCGTTGCGGCGGGCGAAGCAGCCGGGCGGACAACGGGTATGTTCCTCGGGCGCGTCGGCGACGTGGCCGTTTGGCGAGACAAAGGTGCGCGCCTGTTCATTCTCGGCTCGGACCATGATTTCCTTTTGCAAGGCGCGGCAAACTTGGCAGAGGCGATCCGAACCTAGCGATCGCAACAAATTCCCGCGACAGTGGTTGCGTCAAAGTTGCGACGGTCAAAGGAAAGCGATCTCATGGTACATGTCAAAGCCGTCATTTTCGGTGCGATCGGCGTTATCGCGGAAACGTCCGATCTCCAGCGGCAAGCCTTTAACCGCGCCTTCGTCGAGCAGGGGCTCGACTGGAACTGGAACGGTGCGACCTATCAGCGTCTCTTAACGATCAATGGCGGGCGGGCGCGATTGCGTGCCTATCGGGAAGAAAAGCCACAGGGTTCGGCGGTTTCCGATGCCCTGATAACGACGTTGCACGAACGCAAAACGCATCACTACGCCGATCTGACATCGAGCGGCGCATTGAGGCCGCGTCGCGGCGTCGCCGAACTGATCGCGAAATGCCGGAATGCAGGCATCCGCGTGGCGCTGTGCACGTCGACGTCGATCGAAAATGTCGAGGCGATTAAGTCGGCGCTCGGCGACTCGCTCGATTTCGGAGCTTTCGAAAGCATCACGACGATCGACAAGATCGCTGCGGTCAAACCAGCACCCGACGCTTACATCCATTGTCTGACGCAACTTGGCCTTTCGGCACATGAAGTCGTTGCGATCGAAGACACGCCCGTCAGCATGGCATCGGCAATTGCAGCGGGGATTGCAGTGATCGCAACGCCAGGCGCGATGACGAGCGATCAGGATTTTTCGGCGGCCTCGCTTGTTGTCGACAATCTCGAAACCCTGTCTCTTGCGCAGATTGACGACCTGCTGGCCGATGCCACGCCAACGGTTCAGGCGTAAGATATCATCTCGCGGTCGATCTGTGCAATCACCGCGGCGTGATCGATCACGGTTTCATCGGCGTCGCCGGTGACCACGCTGCTACCGATCAATCGGACACGTTGCCCGTTCGCAAAATGCCCGTGGACGCGCCAGAGAATCGCGGTCTGCGTATTCCCGACAATGGCGTGCTCGAAATAGAATGTTGCGTCGGGTAGCTGACGGACCAGCGCCAGCAGCCATGGTTGGTCGTAAAGATTGAACGCCCGCCCGTTCCATGCCTGATGCAACCGGTCCGCAACTTTACGGGCACCATCCGGAAATCCCGCCGGTAGCAGCGCGTCGTTACCGGCGGCATATTGCCCCTGCCCCGCGCGCAACTCACCTAGCGGCGGATGGACGGGCGCAGCGCACCGGGCGGCGCCGCGATTCTCGATCACGACTTCGCGCATGATCCGCCCGGCTTCACGCCATACCCAACGATGACCGTGCCAGCCATCGACATGGTAAACGATCATGTCGCTCAGATCGGCCGTTACAGTGACGTCACCCACATCCTCATTGACCCACGCAGCGATAATCGCGTCGCGGCCCTTTATGATCCCCAGACTGTCCTCGCGCGTGGCGCGGTGAACATGGCTGTCGGCGAGTGCGGCAAGGTTGCGGTCGCGCCTCAGGGCAGTTTCGAGCGTGGCGAGATCGCTCACAAGCCACCTTCCATTTGCCGCATAAGTGCGATTTCATCGAACACCGTGACTTCATCGACGATCACGCCACACGCGATGCGCCAATGGGTGACGGCTAGGATGTAAACAGGTTCCTGTGTCGCCGGGCCGTAAAGCGCGCCGCCGTCATGCGTGCCTGCCAGTTCCCAACGCACCGCGATCATGTCATCGACAGCAGCGACATGCTGGATCGAAGTCCGGGCATCGCCGAAACTGCCGATCAGCGCATTGAACCAGCCCGTTATTTCGCCCCAGCCGAACAACCGACGATCCGCCGGCCCTGCCCAATGTGCAGCTGGAGAATAAGCCGCGCGCACCGTCCCGAACCGGCGGTGGTTGACGACGCTGTCGAAAAAGGCGTGGGCAAAGGCATGGGGTTCGGTTGCCGGATCAGGCAATGTTGCAGACGGAAACGGCGTGACAGCGGCAGACGTAACCCGCGCCATCGCTTCAGTGCGCCATGCGGCCCGCCCGCCTCCCGCTTTGTCCGCAGCGGCGTGCGTTTGCGCGATCGCTCTCGGCCGATACCCGAGTTGCAGGGCCATCGCACTGTAATCGCGGACGAGCCATTCCTCGATGATCAGGTTTTCTTTGCACAGGCAGTCGGCGATCGTCGTGAAAGTTATCCGCTTGCCCGTCGCGGGGCCAAGCTCGGACGGGCCCAGATTGGTCGCACTTGACGTAATCCGGTGCGACGAGAGATATGCGCCGCTGCCTTCGTCGGACCAGATCACGGCTTCCCCCGTCAGTGTCCGGTCCGGGAAAGCCGACAGCGTCCGCGCTGTGCCCGCAATCACGCCGTCCATGCCGTGAACCGGCCCGGTCATCATGTGGACGGCGATATCGCGGCCGTAATGCGTGGCGATCAGGCCGACATCTTTCTGTTCCCAGATGCGGTGCGTGCAGCGCAGGATATAGTCCACGATGTCGCTGTAGTCGTCGTCGAAGCCCGCAAAATCCTGCCGTCGCGCACTTTGTGGCGCGAGGATCTCGGCAATGTCGCGGCCACCGACATTGGGGATTGCCGTCATTGGTGGACCAGAAAGGCGATTGCCCCGTGGTCCGAAAACAACTGCCTCGACAAACCGGCAGGCAGGCTGATGGTGTCACCCTGCGCCAGCGTCAGCACGCCATCACTGCATTCGACATCGACTTGGCCATGATGGACGAACAACACGTCTTTGCCATCGGCGCTATCCCAATCGATCGTGTCGCCCGCCGCAATATCGATGCGGTCAAGATGAAAGCCATGATCCCAATCGAGCGGGCCGTCTTCGCCGATAATCGCGGAGACATTCGTGCCCGCCGACTCCTCGCTGCGCCAGACGATTTTTTCAGCCTGATCATGGCTCAGCCGACCGAGTGCATCAGCGTCGCTGCGTGAGGTCGGCACCATCGGCTGCACATCGGGCGGCAGGCTTTGCCCTGCAGCAGTGTCGACAAGCGACCCATTTACGAGCAGCACAAGGCCGAAGTCCTTTGCCATGTCGAACACTTTCGGCGCCCACATCACGCGGCCGGGATCGTCCTGTCCCAGCACTGCCCATAAAAAACCCGGACTGCCATCGTCCGCGACAGCGGTCGCCGTGAACCCGCGGAACACGCGGGTCGGGATCGAAATAACATCGCCGGGATGAAGATCGACCCGCGCATCGTCACCATGCTCACCGAGATCGAAGCGCCAATGGCCGCTGTGAACGACGAAAACCTCGGCGGATTCGTGGCTGTGCTGCGAATTCACGCAGCCCGGCGGCTGGCGGGCACCGCCGATATTATAGCCATGCGGTTCGGTCATGTGCACATGCTGGTCGGGATTTTCGGATACCCCCGGACCGATGATCGTGAAATTCTCCTTGGCTTCGGAACCCGGGGTGCGACAATCGATAAACGCATTGTAGCACGGTATCAGATCGTCGTAACGCACCACGCGATCACGCAGTGCATTGACGGTCCAGCTGTCGTTTCTGGCAGTGATGTCAGCCATATGTTTTCTGCTTTTCCGTCATTTTCGGGCCTAAGCTGCTGGCTGTGTAAATAACGGTTTACGGCGATTGCATTCGAAGTCAATATTACCGCTAACAGGGGATAGCGATGATATTCGATAAGGCCCGATACTGGCAGTTGTTGCATGAAAACCGCGACCTCGGCAAAAACCATGCGATATTGACCGAACGGCTTTACGCAAGAGATTGCGATTTCAATGCAGGTGCACCGATTGACCATTGTTTCGGCGCCACAGCGATCGTCGAGCGTTTCTGGCAGCCTTTGGTGCGCGCTTTCCCCGATCTGGAGCGCCGCACCGATATCTTGATGAGCGGGCGGTTTCACGATGGCGACTGGTTTGCGTCGACAGGATATCTTGTCGGGCATTTCGAAAAAAACCTGTTCGGTATCACGGCGAGCAAACGCCCGCATTTCCTGCGCTACGCCTGGTTCGACCGCGTCGTTGGCGATCATGTTGTCGAGAGCTACGTCCTGCTCGATCTTGCTCGCCTCATGATCGAAACAGGACAATGGCCGTTGCGGCCACCGCGGGGCGAGAACTGGTCGCCGGCCCCTGCAACGCAAGACGGTCTGGCACTTGGTAAAGCTGAACCGGGACAATCAGCTAAAAGCCTGCAACTCGTCGAAGATATGATTGCAGGGCTGATGTCGTACGACCGGCAATCGCTGTCGAGCATGGGCATGAAGCGGTTTTGGACGCCGCAGTTTCAGTGGTACGGCCCCGGTGGTATCGGCAGTGCGCGCGGCCATGCCGATTACGAACGCGCCCATCAGGGGCCGTTCCTGAAGGCCTTCCCCGACCGAGTCGGGGGTAATCATAAATGCCGGATCGGCGACGGACATTATGTCGCGTCGACAGGCTGGCCGAGCCTCAACGCGACGCATCTGGGCGATGACTGGCTGGGCATTCCCGCGACCGGCAAGCGCATTACGCAGCGGATCATGGATTTCTGGCGGCGCGAGAGCGACATGCTGGTCGAAAACTGGGTGTTTATCGACATGATCGATCTGATCGCGCAACTTGGCGTCGATTTGCTCCCAGGCCATGAAAGGGCATCGGCTTGATCCGCGCATAGGATTTTACGCAAAGTCGACGCTTCGGGGCGCTCGTAATGGGGTAAGTCGCCGACAAGATCGGGCGGCCCAAAGCGCCCGTGATCACGATGTGGGACTATGGTTTCGGCTTGCTCGGCGCGCTGGTTATCACTGACTATACGGGCTTGATGATCCACCGGATTGGGCTGGGCACTTATAATCTTGCTGTCGCCGCGCTGGGTTTCATGTCGGCGACGGCATTCAGGGCAGGTTATGAATGAAAGATATTGCTCTTGGCCAGTGGCGTTGCTGTTGCCATCGCGATGTTTGAGCTGACGAGCTTTAACTATGGCGTGATGCTGCTTGCAGCGCAATCTGGGGGCCGTGGCTTTCCCAACTTTTCCGCCACAGTTGCGATCAACCGCCGCGTCTGTCTTCGGGGCTGGGCGATAAGTATGGCGGCACCGTTGATTACTGCATCACTGGCGGGATCATTCAGGAGGACACCCGTCATGCGCCTCGCGCCCGTGAGCTTCCTGGCAGCAGAAGTCATTTGGATGCGGCTGCCCAAGATGCCGATGCCCGCAACGGTGGTGCGGCACGGTCGACAGTGAGTGTAAATTGGTTGCGGGAGTAGGATTTGAACCTACGACCTTCAGGTTATGAGCCTGACGAGCTACCGGGCTGCTCCATCCCGCGACACTATTTGCCGGAGACCGCGCATAAGCGCGGGCGGCCATTCGGCCTTGCGGGGCAAGAGCCCCAAGGCTTTTGGTTTTCAACATTGGAATGGGTTCATACAGAACACCCGACACACATATCCGCGCCTGCTACAAAGCCTGGCGACGTCCTACTCTTCCAACGCTTGAGCGGTAGTACCATCGGCGCTGCCTGGTTTCACGGCCGAGTTCGAGATGGGATCGGGTGGGTCACAGGCGCTATGGCCACCAAGCTATGAAGCAGGCGCGTATATGCGTAATTGTGGGGTGTTCTTAAAACCGATGTGTCCGTGCTTTATTCAATGACCAATTAAAGGCGTTTCGACTGATTATCCGAACCTCAACGGCAGCAACCAGTGCTGTCATTGATGGTGGGACTCTCAAGCGCGAAAAGAGCAATTAGGACCGGTTAGCTCCATGCATTACTGCACTTCCACATCCGGCCTATCAACGTGGTGGTCTTCCACGGCTCGATGAAATCTTATCTCGAGGGAGGCTTCCCGCTTAGATGCTTTCAGCGGTTATCCCGTCCATACAT
>JAYTAP010000052.1:0-10097 GCA_043737475.1 Sphingomonas sp. | reverse complement strand
AATTGGGGTGGAGGTTTCTGTTGCCCGGCACCTCCGAGCCGCTGGTTTCCACTTCTGTTGCCCGGTGTGGTCCGTACCGCGCTCAGGCTTTCTAACTTCGTCCGTAAAGACTTAGTTAGGCAGCAATTGCGAGGGCCTCGTTATCGTTGGCACCTATTGGTTTTGAACGGTTTTAAGGCGCATTCAGGCCTGGCAAAAATACCGCTTTTCAACACACGTCGATCCTAGTTCGGCCCCGTCAGGACCCCCGCGTTAACGAGGGTTTTGGTGGAGCCGCCGGGTACCGCCCCCGGGTCCGCTGCATCTATGACACGACATCATTCATCGCCATCTCCGGACGAATCCGGCGAGACTGATATAGGCGCATGTGCGTAAATTAAAAGACTCGGTGAAACTTGCCGTTCAGGGTCATCGCGTTAAGAGCAATAATGCTTACCCAACGTTCCCGCTATGCCCTGCGCGCCATGCTCGTTCTGGCCAGTGAAACGACCGGGGGACCACCGCTTCCGATGAGCCGGATCGCCGACGAAGCGCAAATCCCGCGCAAGTTCCTCGAGATCATCTTAGGCGAATTGCGCAATGCCGGCTTCGTGGTTTCGACGCGCGGCAAATCGGGCGGATTTCATCTGGCGCGCGCAGCGCATCTGATATCGTTCGGCGACATTATCCGCACGATCGAGGGGCCGCTGGCGCTGGTGCCCTGCGTCAGCCGGACAGCCTACAAGCGCTGCAAAGACTGTCGCAGCGAGGCTGACTGCGCGATCCGCCGCGCGATGCTGCATGTCCGTGACGATACCGCGCGGATCCTCGACGGAACGAGCCTTGCGAGCGCGACCGCCGAGGATTTGGTCGCGGCCTGACCACCCATCGTCACTCCCGCGAAGGCGGGGGCCCAACTCCTGATAATTGGATGCAGGAGATGGCTTCCCGCCTTCGCGGGAATGACGAAGGATTGGATTTCCTTACTTCCTTAAACCGTCGCGGATTTCGCGCAGCAGCAGGATATCTTCGGGCGTGGCATCGTCGGCATGCCGCGCAAACGCCTTGTTCGCGGCTTTCACGATCATGAAAATAACCCACGCCAGGATTACAAAGTTGATCATTTCGGTAATGAAATGACCATAGGCGAAAACGGGAACACCGGCGGCTTTCATGCCGGCCAGCGTTTCGGGCGTGCCCGCAGGAATGCTGCTGATCGGCACATACATGTTTTCGAAATTGATGCCGCCAGTGAGCAAGCTAAGTATCGGATTGATGAAATCGTCGGTGAGTGCGGTCACGATCTTGCCGAATGCCGCGCCGATGATCACACCGACGGCAAGATCGAGGACGTTGCCTTTATTGATGAAAGCCTTGAATTCGGAAACGATGCTCATTGTGGACCCCTCGTTTATTAACGACGAAATGCACCATGACGTCCGGACATTCGATTACAAGCCGGTGTCGGATCCCTTGAAACAAATTGCACGGTCACCGACATGTTGTGTATTAGACCTGCAGAACACTTTTCGCTGGAGACTGCGCATGACTTTCAACCGTCGCTTTGCCTTGCTTGCCCCGCTTGCTGCTGTGTCTCTGGCCGGGTGCGGGATCAATTCGATCCCGACGGCGGAGGAAAATGCCAAGGCGAAATGGGCGAATGTGCAAGCGGACTATCAGCGCCGCGCCGATCTGATCCCCAATCTCGAAGCAACAGTGAAAGGCTTTGCCAAGCAGGAGCGCGATGTCCTGATTGCCGTGACGCAGGCGCGGGCGGCTGCCACCGCATCCGCACCAAGCGCACCCGTCGATCCGACCGATCCGGCACAGGTCGCCAAGTTCCAGGAAGCACAGGGCGCGGTGTCGGCGGCATTGCTCAATATCCGCAATATCACCGAAGCCTATCCTGATTTGAAATCGAACACGAATTTCCTTGCGTTCCAATCGCAACTCGAGGGCACCGAGAACCGCATCAACGTGTCGATCAAGGATTATAACATCGCGGTGCAAAGCTATAACACGACGATCCGGACGTTCCCCGACGCGATCGGCGCGAAGATTTTCTACGGATCGAAACCGATGGTGACCTATGCCGCGACCGCGCCGAATGCTGACCGGGCACCGACGGTGAAGTTTTAATTGAAAAGAACCGTTCAAGCTGAGCCTGTCGAAGCCCTTTCCTTCTCTCATGAGGTATCAAGAAAAGTGCAGCCCTTCGACAAGCTCAGGGCGAACGGTATTTATGGAGCCTTTGCGCTTCTCCTATCCCTATGTGTCGCCCTGCCTGCACATGCCCAGACGTTCCCCAAACTCGCTGGTGAACCCGTTGTCGATGCGGCAAACCTGCTCGATCCGGCGCAGGAAACAGCGCTCAATGCCAAGCTGAAATTGCTTGAGGCGAGCACCGGACGGCAGCTCGCGGTAGCGACCATTCCCGATCTGGAGGGACGCGACATTGCTGATTACGGCTATCAGCTCGGTCGGGCATGGGGGATTGGCAGGCAAGGCACCAACGACGGGGTTGTCCTGATCGTCGCGCCCAATGAACGGCGGACGCGGATCGAAGTCGGCTACGGGCTCGAACCCGTTCTGACCGACGCCTATTCGAGCGTCATCATCAACACAGTGATGATCCCGCGGTTCAAGGCGGGTGATTATCCGGCCGGCATCGATGCCGGTGTCGATGCGATCGCCCAGCAGATTCAATTGCCGCCCGAAGAAGCCGCCGCGCGCGCCGCACAAGCGCAGGCAGCGGCACAGGCACGGCAGTCGGATGGTGGCGGCATCCCGGGCGCTTTCATCATGCTGATATTTATCGGGATGTTCGTGGTTCTGCCCCTGCTGCGCAGTTTCGGCGGACGTCGACACCGGCGCGGTAGCGGGATTGGCGAAGTACTTTTGTGGAGCGCGATCAATGCGGCCGTAAACAGCAGCGATAACGACGGCGGTGGCTGGGGCGGCGGCGGCGGTGGCGGTTTTGGCGGTGGCGGGGGCGGTGGCTTTTCGGGCGGCGGCGGATCGTTCGGCGGCGGCGGCGCATCGGGGGGATGGTGATGCGTATCGATCCGGTTGATCATGCCCGCCTGAGCGATGCCGTCCGCGACGCCGAAGCCGACACGGCGGGCGAAATCGTGACGATCATTGCCGACCAGTCGGATGCTTACCATGATGTCGGGCTGCATTATGCGGTACTCGCCATGCTGCTGGTGCCAGTGCTGTTCTCGGCGTTTCCGGCATGGCCTGATGCGATGCTGGCGCTGGTGACAAGCGGCTGGGGCGAACGCGATATGCCGGCGCATTATGTGCTGGTTTTTTTCCTGATGTCGCTTGTTTTCCTGATCGTGCGCTATGGTTTGACGATCATGCCGCTGCGGCTTGCGCTGACGCCAAAGGCAACGCGGCGGCGGCGGGTGCGGCGTCGCGCGATCGACCTTTTCAAGGTCGGTACCGAAAAGCGCACGACGGGACGGACGGGTATTCTCATCTATTTGTCGATGGGCGAACATATGGCCGAAATCGTCGCCGACGAAGCCATTTACACACGTGTGGCCGACACCGAATGGGGTGACGCAATGGGCGCGATGATCGACCATGTGGCAGCAGGCCGGGTGACCGACGGCATGATTGCAGCGGTCGAGCGCGTTGGCGTTATCCTGAGCGCGCACCTGCCGCGCGCGGTCGATGACAAAAACGAGCTGTGTGATCGGGTCATCGAACTTTGAGTTCTGACGACGAGGAAATCGTCTGGCAGGGCAGATACATTACAGCGAAACGCAGCGGCCCATGGGAATATGTCGGGCGCGCGCGCGGGATCGGCGCGGCGGTCATCCTTGCGATTGAGGACGGGCACGTTCTGCTGGTCGAGCAATATCGGGTGCCGTTGCAAGCGCGGTGCCTTGAGCTGCCGGCGGGCCTCGTGGGCGATGAAACCGTAGGCGAAGACGTTGCGGTGTCGGCCGCGCGCGAGCTTGAGGAAGAAACCGGCTATCGCGCTGACTCGATCGAGATCATCGGCACTTTTGCCTCATCGCCTGGAATGGTCAGCGAGACATTCACGCTGGTCCGCGCGCATGGTTTGACGCGCGTGAGTGCGGGTGGCGGCGTGCCGGGCGAGAATATCGTGGTGCACCGTGTCGCGTTGGCGGGTGTTGCGAATTTCATGGCGGCGAAGCGCGATGAGGGCGTGGTAATCGATGTGAAGATGCTGGCGTTGTTGGAATTCGTATAACGATTGTTATAACCAGTGTATGATCATGCCGCTTAAAGTGATAGAGATCGGAAACTCGATGGGTGTCGTCTTGCCAAAGGAGTTGCTGAAAACGCTCGGCGCTGAAGCAGGCGATTTTGTCGAGGCAACGACGCATGGCAATAGTATTGAGTTGAAGCCGCATCGTCCGGATTTCGAAGCGCAGATGGCTATTGCGCGAGAGGTCATGGAACGGCGCAAGCTGGCGTTGCGCGAACTTGCGAAGTAGCCGTGGCCGACTGGATCTGGGTTGCGACTGATGTCGCGCTGGCATCGCATCGGGAGCAATTGGCCGAGCGTAGGGGCGGCGAAGGCGTTCGTGACGAGCGGTTGCTCGACAGCGCAATGGCACGTGCACCGCATCTGGCGGCCTACGGTGAGCCAGATGCCGCAGCGCTGGCGGCTACTCATGCTTACGGGATCGCTCGCAATCATCCGTTTGTGGACGGCAACACGCGCACGGCAGCGGTGGTCAGCCAAACATTTCTAGTTCTAAACGGCTATGTTTTGAAAGCAACAGATGCCGAAATCGTCGTCGCCGTTCTCACGCTTGCCGCCGGTGACTTGACCGAGGACGAACTCGCCGATTGGTTCAGGACACGGCTCGTAAAGCCCTAATGCACGAACCGCGCTACTACGTCCCGATACGACCGCGAGACCTTTACTTGAGCGCCTGAGTCCAGCACCAAAAAACATTCGCCGTTGGTGTGCGGCTTTACCTGTTTGACCAGATCGAGGTTAACGATGGTCGAGCGGTGGATGCGCTGGAACCGGCGCGGGTCGAGGCGGCGTTCGAGGTCCTTCATCGTTTCGCGCAGGATCAGCGTGTTGTCGCCGGTATAGATGCACATATAATCGCCCGCGGCATCGATGCGTTCGATGGTGTCGACATCGACACGGAAAATCTGGCCGCGATCCTTGATATTGATCAGCTTTTCAAAACGGTTGGCGGCCAGCGTGTCTGCACTGTCAACGATCTCGCCAGCGGCTTCCGGCGCGTGTTCGGTCAGCGCTTCCATGAGCTGTTCGGCGTGTTCGACGCCGCGTTTTTCATGCAATCGCTGGCGCACACGGTCGAGCGTGTCGGCGAGGCGCTGTTCATCTACCGGCTTCATCAGATAATCGGTCGCGTCGGCTTCGAATGCGCGCAGGGCGTGATCGGAATAGGCGGTCACGAACACGAACAACGGCGGCTCGCACTCCATGAGGCCTGACACGACCGAAAAGCCGTCGAAGCCGGGCATCTGGATGTCGAGGAACACGAGATCGGGTTTGTGCGTCTTGATCGCCCGGATCGCTTCGCGACCGTTCATGCAGGTGTCGATGATCTCCACATCGGCATGCGCGGCAAGGCGGAGCTGCAAACCCTGGATTGCCAGTTTTTCATCATCGACGAGTATGGTGCGTATGGTCATGCGGCCTCTTGCATCTGTTTTTCGGTCAGAAACGGAATTTCCACGGTGACAACGAACCCACCACCCGGTTGGTTGCGTGTTTCGAAACGATGGTCCGCGCCGAATGCCTGATTAAGCCGGTCACGAATGTTGGCAAGGCCGACACCGGTCGAATAACTGGGCCGAACCGCGTTATCGTTCAACCCCGGTCCGGTATCCGATACGGTGATATGGACACGATCGCCGACGAGTCGTGCCACGACTGCGATGTCTGCCCCTTCTTCCATTGGCGTGACCGCATATTTTATCGCGTTTTCAACCAAAGGCTGGAGCAGAAGCGAGGGCAGGCGCGCGCTGGCAGCCGAAGGATCGAGGTCGAACGAGGCGCGCAGCCGTTCCTCGAACCGCATTTTTTCAATATCGAGATAAAGCTTCAGCGTTTCGATTTCCTGTTCGAGCGTGACTTGCGTTTCGGATTCGTTGACAAGCGTATAGCGCAGGAACGAGGACAGGCGGCTGAGCATCGCGTTGGCGCGATCGGTTTGCTTCAGGAGCACGAGCGTCGAAATGCTGTTCAACGTATTGAACAGAAAATGCGGATTGAGCTGGTAGCGCAGCATCGCGAGTTGCGCCGATGATGCCATGGCTTCGAGCTTCAGCAATTGCAGTGTCTGGCGCTCGGCAATCAGAAAAAAGTTGATCCCGTAGTAAAGCGCCGACCAGGCGCCTAGTAGCAGTCCGTTGATCAGGACCGTGCCAAGCACCAGACCCCCTTCGAAAACGCCAGCGCGGTTGATCAGCGAGAAGACCCAGGCGTCAATGATCGAATAAGCACCAACGCCGATGGCCACGGCAGCGACGGTCCCGGTCCAGATCACCAGCGGGCTTTTCAGGATAAGCCAGCGATAGATAGCGGCCATGACGAGCGTGAGCGAATAGCCGGTCGCGGTCGAAACGAGGACAGGGATGAAGAATGAAATCGTCATCCCGTTGGCGACACCCTGTGCCGCGCGGAGCAAAAGATAGCCCGCCCACCCGCCAGCCTGAAGCATCCAGAAAGCGCGATTCTTGTCGGCAAAGAACGTCGCGGGGATGGGAGGGGCGGCAGCCATGGCCAAGGTGTTTAGCGGAGGATGGCTCAACAACAACCCGTTTGAGCTGAGCCTGTCGAAGCCTTGCCGTTTCAGTTGAACAGCCCAAAAAGAAGGGCACCCCTTCGACAAGCTCAGGGCAAACGGCTAGTTTGATGGTCAAGGAGAGTCGAAATGGCTGACAGCGAAGACTTGCCGCGCGCGAAATTCCGCAATTTCGAGGAAGGCACGCAGGAAGATTGGTCGATCATTGCAAGCCAATACACGTCATTTGCGCAAGGGCTGCCCGACCGCGTGTTGACGCATCTGAAATTGCTCGAAGGCGATTTCGGCGGCTTCCCGATCGATCGGCTCCAGCATTGTCTGCAAACCGCGACGCGCGCGCACCGCGACGGTCGCGGTGAAACCTATGTCGTCATGGCGCTGCTCCATGACATCGGCGATACTGTCGGCACCTATAATCATCCCGATATCGGTGCCGCAATCATCAAGCCGTTCGTGACGGCACAGGAGCACTGGATCTGCGCGCAGCACGGGCTTTTTCAGGGCAATTATTATTTCCACCATCTCGGCATGGACCGCGACGCGCGCGATGTTCACCGCGGGCACGAGCATTGGGAAGCGTGCGAAGAGTTTTGCCGGAAATATGACCAGGCCGCATTCGACCCCGAATATGACAGCGAACCGCTGGCATTTTTCGAGCCAATGGTGCAGCGCGTGATGGCGCGACCGCTGCGGGGAACGGGGCTGGCCACATAGCAAAAAGCCGCCGTCCTTTCGGACGACGGCCTTTTGCGAAAGAGCATCTGCTTAGAAGCTGAACCGGACCCCGACGCGTATAGCGTAAAGCGATTGACGCGCATAAATCGTATCGGTCGGTGCGGTGAACAGACCCCCCGATGTCTGGTTGGCGACATAGCGATACTGCGCGCAAGCCTGGCCTGTGTTCGCGGCGCCAACGGCAGGCAAGTTCCCGGGATTTTGTGCTGCAGGCGTGCCGACGTTTACAAAGCGTTGACCGGTTGGCAGTGGCGTCGTCAAGCACTGAACCTGCACTGGCGAAATGGTGTAGGGAAATGAGAATTCGCGGATCTGACCCCAGTTTTTGTTGATCAGATTCGTGAAGTTCTCGACGTCGGCAAACAGCGTAAAGCGTGAACGCGCGCTGATGAACGCCGGGATTTCCTGAGACAAATGTAAGTCGACACGCGTGAACCATGGCGAATTGAAGCCGTTGCGCGGGGCAATCTTGCCACGATATTTCGACAGGCCGGTCGAATTGATGTAATTGTCGAGCAGGCCGGCATCGGTTGCGTTAGCATAAGAGACACGCGGATCGTCGATGCCCGTAGGCACATACATCAGGTAACGCGTGCCTGTTCCCGTCGTCCCAAACACGCTGCTTCGCGCGCCGAGATCGCGGAACGTATAGCTGTAGGGACGGCCGATACGCGTTTCCCCGAACAGCGCGATGGTCGATTTATAATCGCCGAAAAGCTCGCGCTGGAATGTCAGATCATATTTGAACGCATATTTTACTTCGTCGTTTGCGGTCCCGTATGCCTGCGTGTTCGCATCGAGGGCAACGCCAGCGCCGTAGTTCGAAACCGCGACCGAAGATGTTGCGGGGTTCGAGTCCCGAATGTTCTGGTAGGTAAAGCTGCCGCCGACGTTGAGCCCGAAATCGAAATCCTTGCGGATACGGGCAACGCCGACATAGGACCGGCCGACCGATGAATTGGTGAGCAAGATGTCCGAATTGGTGTCGGCAAAAGTCGTGATCGGCGTGTAGCGGACCCGGCCGTCAGGCGTCAGCAAACTGTTTGGCCGGACGCGCAAATCGGTGAACGAAACCTGTTTGCGCACGCCCGACACGAACAGATCGATGCCGAATTCCCACCCGGTGCCGAGCGGTCCGAGATCGGGCGTCGACGAGAGTGACAATGTGCCCCGCCACTGCGACGGGATCTTGAAATCCTGGGCAAGCGATGCTGTCGGCGAATTGCCCGAGACCGTTGCGTTGGTAAGGAAGCTGTTGGCAGCCGTCGGAATTGTGGCACCATTGACGTTGGTCAGGATCGACGCCCCGGCGCCCGCAGGCAGCGTAGTTGGCGAATAGGCGCCGTTGTTCAGCTGCTGGATATCGATCGCGTTGGTCAGGACGCCCGTGTTCGAAAAACTGTTCGAGACGTAGACGTCGGGGGTGCCGCCCGAGAAAATGCCCAGACCGCCACGGATTGAAACGTCCGAACTGGGCTTCCAGTCAAAGCCGAAGCGCGGTTGGAACACGCCACGGCCCGAAATGAAGGCGTTGTTGGCAAAGCCGTAGCGACCGAGATAAGTCGGGTTGAGCACAGCTCGGCTGTTTCCGCCGAACAAGTCGTAACGCGCACCATAGGCCACTGTCAGTGTGTCAGACACGCGCCAGGTATCCTGAACACCGAATGTGTAGGACTGATACCCAAAACCAGCCGCTGCATTTTCCGGGATCAGTGACGGAACGGCATTGCCGTAGCGGAAGCGCTGCGCGTTGCCCGCTTCGAAATCCGCAATCGAATCGAAATAATAATCTCCCGACGAGCGTTGCAGGAAGGAATTGAAAACCTCAGTCGTCTGAATGTCGACGAACAGGCGCAGATCGTGGTTGTTACGCGTGAGGCGACCCTGGATCAGCCCGCCATAAGTGCGCGACGTCAGCGCATTGGTCTGGCGTGAAACGTCAGGGCCGAACGAGACCGAAGCCGACGTTACCGGGCAGTTGATCGACGCCGATGCCGGAACCCCCGTCGTCGTGCGGTCCGACGTCGGTGCCGTGCAGACGGTCATCTGAGCAAAGCCCCGACCAAGCAGCGGATCCTGGATACGCTTGTAATCCTTGATGAATCCGCGAACTTCCGTCGAGAAATCATCAGAAATTTCGGTGTTCAGCTGAAACACGCCGGTCTGCAGTTTGTTGCCCTGAATGTAGGCGTTGGACGCGAGGCCCAGCCCTTGCGTGCCTGTTCCGAAGGTATTCTGGATGAGGTTGATCGCATCCTTGGCATAGGTATAGGTCAGTGACAGGCGCTGCGTGTCCGAGAGATTGGCGTCGATGCGAGCAACCAAGCGGTCGTCGGTATCGCCATTTGTTTTCAGGACGCCGCCGGTGTCGTAACCATAACGGCTCTTTGCAATAGAGGATACGTTATCGACCTGCGCTTGCGCAAGCAGTGCGATTGCAGTTCCCGAATTGTTGTCGCTTGGCCCTTCGGCGATCGGCGCTTCAGCACGAACACGTTCGCCGGCGATCATGAAGAACAGCTTGTCTGGAATTATCGGGCCCGAAAGCTGGGCACCGTAATTTTTGTATTGCGACGGTGGCACCGTGATCCGGCCAGTAGGAATGCC